>JBEPVY010000031.1:0-20469 GCA_041690835.1 Vulcanimicrobiota bacterium
ACGACGACTTCGCCGCGCGCGATCAGGATGTTGTTGACGAACAGGTCGATCGGCTCGGCCGCCGCCTTGTCGAGTTCGAAGACGCTGCCGGCCTGGAGCGAGACGACTTCGCGCAGTTGCATGGCCGTGCGACCGAGGACCGCGCTGATCTGCAACGGCACGTCGTGCACGAGATCGAGGTTGGCCTGGCCCGCATCGGCGGTCCGCATCGGCGTCGGCGAGAGCGGCGCGAACGCGACGCTCTGGGCGCTCCCGGAGAGTTCCGGGTCCGGCTTGCGCGCCGGTCTGGCCGCTGCGGCCGGAGCGGGCGCGGGGGCCGGTTGCGCCTCGGGAGCCGGGAGTCCGAGTCGCGAGATCGTGATCGACGCGAAGTCGACCGAGAGGCTCGGCGTGAGATCGGCGCCGAGCTGGATCGTGCCTTCGTACGATTCGAACGGCGGCGCCGGAAGCGCGGTCGCATCCGACTTGAGTTCGGCGGCGATGCCCTCCGCGGAGGCGCCGACGTCGGCGGCCAGACGTTCGCACATGGCGGCCGCGATCTGAGATGCGGTCTCCGATGCGATCGAGAGCTGCATCGGCCCCATCTCGGCGCCGTCGTCGGAGCCGCCCAGCATCAACCCGACGATCTGCTGCATATCGCGGCTACCGAAGCGGACGACCACCTGTGCGGAGATCGACGGGATCTCGGCGAGCGCGACCAGTTCGGCCCCGTCCGTACGGATCGAGCCCTCGTGATCGTTACGCGACGCGACGGTCGCGGCGGCCGGTCGTTCGACCAGGCGACCGAGAACGGTCGCGGCGGCGGCCAACATCGAGTCGGCCAGGTGCTGCATATCGGGCATACTCGTATCCTACCTCAGTCGTCCTCGTTACGCACGATCTTCGAGACCTGGACCGCGATTTTGTCGCGATGCATGCCAGGATAGACGCGGAACTTCTCTTTGTCGTTGATCTTCGCGACGAGCGGCTCGCTGGTCGGCTTGTCGAAGACGAGCACGTCGCCCGTTTTGAGCGAGACCAGATCCCGTAGCGAGACGTGGGTCTTGCCCAGTTCCACTTGGATATCGACGCCCGCCCGCTCGACGTTGCGGGTCAGCTGGTCCAGATCTTCTTCCGTCATGCCGCGGCCGGCGACGACCGTCGGCGACCACTGGAAGTCGGTCAACTGCGAACCGACCGACTGCAGCACGAGGTACGGCAGACAGAAGTTCATCACGCCCGCCATATCCCCGACCTTGAGCTCCATCGAGACGTATGCCACGATCTGGTCGAGCGGGATGATTCGCGGAATGAACTGCGGATTGGAGTCGAGCGCCTCGATCTTGAGCGAGAGCGTGAGCAGATAGTTCCAGGACTCACGATACGAGTTGAGCATGCGCGCCATGAAGCGCTGCATCAGGGTCCGCTCGATGTCGGTCAGGTCGCGGAGTTTGTTCGGGAACCAGCCCGGTCCGCCGAGCAGACGGTCGATGATCGAGAAGACCAGATTCAGGTCGACCTGTACCACGCCGCTGCCGGGGAGCGGGTCCATCGAGTAGATCGCCAGGATCGACGGGATGCCGATCGATGCGATGAAGTCGCCGTACGAGATCTGTTCGATCGAGACGATCGAGGCCTCGACGCGCGTCCGCAGATAGACGGAGAGCGAGTTGTTGAGCAGGCGCGTGAAGTTCTCGTGGAGCGTCCGGAGCGTCTGGAGTTGATTGTTCGAGAACTTGTCCAGCCGCTTGTTGAAGCGGAAATCGAACGACTTGATGCGCTTGGTCTCGACCTCTTTGACCGGCGCGGCCGGGCCCGAGAGGGAGTTGATGAGCGCATCGATCTCTTCTTGGGAGAGACTAGACATAAGCGGTGCTATTGCCCTTTTTCGGCGGCCGAGATACGCGAGTTCAGCAGAACGATGTCGACGCGACGGTTCTGCTGGCGCGACTCGGCCGTCGCATTGGTCGTCCGTGGGTGAAACTCTCCATAGCCGGCCGGCGAGAGCCGGACCGGAGAAATCCCGTCGTGCTCGTACAGGTAGCGCACGACGTTGACGGCCCGCGCCGTCGACAATTCCCAGTTGGTCGGATACTCGGCGGTCGCGATCGGGACGTCGTCGGTGTTGCCTTCGACGCGGATCAGGTTTTCATTCTTCTTCAGGAACTTCGATATCTCGTCGAGGACGCCCATCGTCTGCGGACGCAGACCGGCGCTGCCGCTGTCGTAGTACGACTTGTCCGAGAGCAAGGTGATGACCAGGCCGCGCCGGTCCAGCCGGACCTGCACCTGGTTCTCCAGGTGGTTCTGCGCGACGTATTGCTGGAGCTGTTTCTCGACGGCCGGCACGGTGGAGCTGGAATCCATCATGTCCTGACCGTTGGTGCCGCCGTTGGGCGGCTGGTTGACGGACCACGGATTGTCGAAGCCGGCGGTGACGTCGCGTGCGAATCGCTGGACCTTCACCATGCTGATGGTCGACATCGAGAACAGGATGATGAAGAGCGCGAGCATGAGCGTGATCATGTCCGCATACGTCAACAGCCAGCGCATCATGCCGGCCGTTTCGACTTTTTGTTCCTCCGGGCGCTTGCGGAACTTGGATTCCGCCGCGCGCGCCGCCGTCTTGAGCGCTTGGGGCATCTAGGACACCCTGCCGATGCCGTTCGTCATGCAGACGATGCGGAGAAGCCGGCTTCGGAGAGTGCGCCACCCTCGTCGACCGTGCTCTCCCGATCCTTGGGATCGAGGAATGCGAGCAGTTTCTCTTCGAGCAAGCGCGGGTTGTCGCCGGCCTGGATCGCGAGGATGCCCTCGATCATGATCTCGCGCACCAACAACAGCTGCCCGTAGCGCTCTTTGATCTTGGTCGCGATCGGAAGCCAGAGCAGATTGGCGAACAGAATGCCGAAGAACGTCGCGACGAACGCCTGCGCGGTCGCTACGCCGATGGAGCCGGTGATGTTGCCGGTCGAAGCCGCGGCCAGCCCTTTGAGCATGCCGATCAGTCCGAGCACCGTGCCGATGATCCCGAGGGTCGGCGAGTAACCGCCGAGCGAGGTGAAGACCGCCTCCGCTTTATTGCCGCGCTCCTGGACGAAGCTGACCTCGGTTTCGAGGACCTTGCGGATGATCTCGGTGTCGCGACCGTCGATCACCAGTTGGATGCCCTTGCGCATGAATTCATCGTCGAGCGCGGCCGCCTCGTTCTCGAGGGCGAGCAGGCCTTCGCGACGGGCCTTCTCGGCGAACGACACGAGGGTCGCGATGACGTCGCGCTCGTGGAAATCGATCTCGATGAACGCCGTCTTGAAACCGCCGAAGAAACCCTTGAAGAACGTACGGCCCGGGAACGACAGCAAGGTCGCGCCGAGGGTCCCGCCCAGGATCAGAACGATGGCTTCCCAACGCCCGAAAATGACGTGCGGGTCCGTGCCGCCGACCCAGCCGGCCAACACGATCGCGCCGAATCCGAGTATCAGGCCGGCGATTGTGGCAAAGTCCAACGAACGCTACTCCGCTCCAAAAAGGGGTGTCCGGGGTCTCCTATCGGTATCGGCCGACCCCCTATGTAAACTGAGTGCTAAGCCCCGGCCTTACGCGTCATCCCGAGCGTCGGGAGCCGAGCGACCAGCGTCGAGGGATGGGGGCGGGCCGTAGATCTTTCGCTTGAACTCTACGATCTTGGCCTGGAGTTGCTCCATGGAATCGCGGACGATCAGTTTGTTCCCCGAGGTCAGGGTCACGACCGTATCCGGGGTGGATTCGATCGATTCGATCAGGTCGCAGTTGACCATCAACGGCTGCCCGTTAAGGCGGATGAGAGCTATCATGAAAAGGGTGTTCGCGGCGAGAGCCTGGGGAGACTCTCGCCGCCTGACCTCCGTGTCGAATCGCTAGGGCGCGACGATCCTAGTTCTCGGAGGCGCGCAGATTGATCACGGTCTGCAGATTTTGGTCGGCAGTCGTGATTCCGCGGGTGTTGGCCTCGAAAGCGCGCTGGGCGACGATCAGCTTCGTGAACTGATCCGCCAGCGAGACGTTCGACTGTTCGAGCGAGCCCGAGACGATCGTGCCGTAGCGGCCGAGGCCACCGGTGCCGATCTGGGCGAGTCCCGAGGCCGTGGTCTCGGCGAACGTGTTCCCGCCCGAGCGGCTGAGGCCACCCTCGTTTTGGAAGGTCGCGAGTGCGACCTGAGCGAGCGTACGGACCTGACCGTTCGTGAACGCGCCCTGGACGCTACCGTCCTGCGAGATCGAGATGTTCGCAAGCGTGCCGGATGCGAAACCGTTCTGCGAGATCACGGTCGCGGTCGAGTCGCCGGCAAGCGACGTGTTGTCCGCGAAGTCGATCCCGATCGGTCCGGTCGCGGGCGGTGCACCGCCCGCGGTCGGGGAGGTCGCGAGGTTGCTCGCGCCGTTGCCCCACTGCGTGATGTTGAGCTGGTTGCCGGTGGCTGCCGAAGCCGCCTGCCCGGTCGCGTGAACGTCCGCCGCAAGGGCCGGATTGGTGATGCCCGACGTGTTGATGTACTGGCCGTTCTGGTCGAAGTAGGCGTAGCCCATCGTGTACGGAGCGGCCGCGGTCGCGGCCGCGCCTGCGACTTGCGTGCCGTCGGCGAACGAGGCCGTGATCTTCCAACGCGTCGCGACGCTGTGTGCCGCCCCGCTCGCATCGTTCACGGTTGCGGGAAGGCCGCTGCCGGCCGGCGTCGCCCCGGTCGCATCGGGCGTGTAGACGAGCGTCATCGCGTGGGCGTTGCCGAGCGAGTCGTAGATCGTCGTCGAGATCGTCTTGGCGGTGCCGGCATTGCCGGCGCCGGTCGCGATCAGCTGTTCCTGCGCCTGCCACTGCGTCTGGTCGAGATTGCCGACCATCGACATGTCGAAGACGTCATCGGCGGTGTTCGGCCCGACTTTGGCGCCGAAACCGGTGCCGGTCGCTTCGGACTGGATGCCGAGCGGAATCGTGATGTTGCCGAGCACGCCGTTCTGGTTGACGACGCCTTGGCCGCTCGCGGTATAGCCCTGGACCGCCATACCCGAAGCCGGGTCGTAGAGCAGGCCGTTGGCGTTCAACGAGAACGCGCCGTCGCGGGTGTACGACGGTGCGGACGATCCGTTGACGTTGCGCATGACGAAGAACCCATCGCCGTTGATCGCGAGGTCGGTATTGATACCGGTCGTTTCGAGGCCGCCCTGGGCGAACTCCGTGTCGATGCTGTTGACCTTGACGCCGAGGCCGACTTGCTGCGGGTTGACGCCGCCGCGCGTCGCGCTCGGGCCGGACGCGTAGCCCTGGCTCGTGTAGAACTGATCGGCGAAGGTCATTCGCTGACCCTTGAAACCGGTCGTCGCGGTGTTCGCGATGTTGTTCGAGATCGTGTCGATCCAGCTCTGATAGGCGTTGAGACCGGTGATCCCGGTGTAGAGAGAGTCGAAAGCCATTCTGTGACCTTTCCAGTGGTTTCCGCGAGGCGTCGATCGATCGGCGTCGCGGCCGGGGCCCCCGTAAGGTCCACCCCGGATCGGTGAATGTTGGGCTAGCTGATGACCGCCGCCGAATCGATGTTCGTAAAGACGTTCTCTTTCATCGAATCCTGGTCGACCGCGGTGATGACGGTGCGGTTGGTGATGCTGACCACCATCGCGATGTCGCGAAGCATGAACAGACTTTGTTTGGCTCCTTTTGCAGCGGCCTTATCGGCCATCGCGTTCATGCGCGAAACGTCGTCGCTCGAGAGCGTGATGTTGCGCGACTGCAAGCGCTGGAGAGCGTGGTTGCTGAATTTCAGCGGCTCCGACGCCGTCGGGGCGGACGCGCGCTCGAGTTGTGAGCGGAAGTCCTGCGACGACGGTGGGATCTCAACCGGCCGTCCTTGCGGTCGCGGTAGCGGTCCGGGAAGAATTCCCGGAGTCACCGGACCGAGGTTGATATCTTTCGGGTCCACGTTCAACTGCCGATCCCTACGATCTGCGTCGTCGAGAAGAGCAGGGGCTGTCCTTGGTTATCCACGACCGGTGCGCCGGCCGAGTTGTCCATCGTGAAGAACGGTTGGCCGTTCTGGACCGCGATCGAGGTGACTTTTCCGGTCAACGTCGAGGCGCTGTTCCCGTCGGTGGTATTGACGGTCACGTTGCGGCCGACGAGCGACGCGGACTGCATCACGCCGAAGTTGGATTGGAACGACGAGAACTGGTCCGAAAGCGTCGTCTGCGCTTGAAGAGCCGAGAACTGGGCGAGCTGAGAGACCGATTGGGTGTCGTCCATCGGTTTCGTCGGATCCTGGTTCTGCAACTCGGTCGTCAGCAGTTTCAGGAAGGCATCCGCGCCGAGCTGACTTGCGACCTGCGACGAAGCGTTGTTCGTCGTCGGCTGCGTCGTCAACGCGGCAATGGTATTTGACATGGTTTCTCCTAGGCCAAATGATCGAGCAGATCGAGGGAACCGCTCGCCGCGTTCGGCGAGGCGGAGTTCGACGGGCTCGCATCGACCTCGTCGGAGCCGGCCGTCTCGTGGACGACGTAGCGCCGGCCGAAGCCCTGCGAGTCGGGTTGCCCTTGTTGGAATCCGCGCGCGTCGCCGCCCGAAACGTTGACCGAGAAGCCCGTGAGCTCCAGGCCGGATTCGGCAAAGGCGCGTGCGAGGTGATGCTGGTTGTTGACGAGCGCGTCGCGGACGTCGGCGCTCTGGGCGACGACGTTGGCGGTGACGGACGATCCGTCGACGCGCAGGTCGAGCGTGACGTTCCCCAGGTGTGCGGGCTGCAGGTGCAGCTGTATCTGGTGAACGCCGTCGGCATCCGGTTTGATCGAGATCCCCTTGACGATCTGCGAGAGTATCGCTTCGGGGTCGACGGTCGTGTACGGCGTCAGGCCTGCGTTCGTCGCCTTCGCCGGATCGGCGAAGATGTCGGCACTGCCCGGCACCGTGAATGCCGCGAGATCGGACGGGTCGGACATCTCACCCGCGACCGCGGCCTTGCCGGGATCGCGCGAGAGATTCGAACCGAACCCGTCGCGAGACGAGGATCCGCCGTTCTGGGTCGCCCGTTCCGCCGTCGCCATCAACCGCGCGAATGTCGCGGACGCGCCGACGGTAGACGGAGACGAAGTCGAACGCGCCGACGCGGCATCGGCGCGTACGCCCCCGTTGGTCGCGCGCAGTATGATGCGCGAGAGCATATCGGGAGCCTGTGCTTCCGGTGCGGCGTGAGGTTGCGCGGAGGGTGTGTGCGGCGCGGGTACGGATGCGGCAACGACAGGTGCGGACTGCAGCTGAGCTGCGGCCCCTTCCAGAATCGATTGCATGAGGGAACCGATATCGACCGGAGTCGGTGTCGGTGCGGTCCGCGCCTGGGCCGGGATTTCTTTCGCCGTTGATGCGGCGTCCAAGATGCTTCCCGAGATGTCGTTCTGCTGCCCTGCAGGTACCGTTTCCGTTCCCCCCGTCACGTTCTTCAGAACCGTCTGAAGTTTTCGTACGAGGGCCGCGACTTGTTCCGCGGCCGTCTGATCCGGCGGCGCGGTGCCCGGCGGTGCGAGTGCCGTGCGGAGTCTTGCGATCTGCGGCGCCGCGCTCTTCACGCGGTCCGAGACCGATTTCACGATCGTGTCGACGATCGTGTTGATCGGCGTTCCGTTCTGCAGCAACGAGGCGAGCTGCGCGAGTGGATCCATCGCAGTCGGAGCAACATCCGCGACTTTCTTGCGTACGATCGTCCCAAAACTTGGTCCGGTCGAATTCGAAAGCATCGGTTTGCCCGAGAACGACGGCGTACCCGCGAGCGCGTTTCCGCCGCTCGGTATCGCCGAAAGTGTCATGTGTCCAGCTATTACAATCACTCCTTTCGCTTGGGCGCTGGGACGCCCGAGACCCTACGGTCTCACTTCTTGCTATCGGTCGCCTTGAGGAAATTCCTTATGAGGTCCTCGCCCCGCTCGCTCAGGATCGACTCCGGGTGGAACTGGACGGCCGAGACAGGCAGGCTCCGATGGGCGATCGCCTGGACCGCTCCGTCCTCGCTGGTCGCAACCACCCGGACCTCGGCCGGCAGGCTCGTCCCCTCGAGGCAGAGCGAGTGGTAACGGGTCGCTTTGAGCGGCGAGGGGATTCCCTCGAAGAGGCCCGAGCCGTCGTGGGTGATGGCCGAGACCTTGCCGTGCATCAGTTGGGGGGCGTGGACGACCTTGGCTCCGAGCACCTCGCCGATGGCCTGAAGACCGAGGCAGACGCCCAGGACCGGCATCTCCCGCTCGATCGCGCTCCGGAGCACCCCGAGCATGGCCGGATAGTCCGCCGGCCGGCCGGGCCCCGGACCGACCACGAGGGCATCGTAGCCGTCCAAGATCTCCGGCCGCAAGCGGGGGTCGTCGTTCTCGATCACGTCCGGGGTCGCGCCGGCGGCCGCGAGCAGATGGACGACGTTGTACGTGAACGAGTCGATGTTGTCGATGAAGAGCAGGCGCGCGCTCATAGTCGGCTCCCTGCGGTAAAGCCGGCGGCCGGATGAAGGCGCATGAAGGTCGCGGCGGTCACGCCGATCGGACGCGGAGGCAGCGCGCTGCCTTGATCGAGCGGGACGACTTCGCGCAGCGCGTGGCGGACGGCCGCCGGCACCGTTCCGAAGGTCCGATCCGGGTTCTGTCGTGCGCGCACGTCCATCCAATATGCGCCGGTCAGAAGATCGAGAGCGAGCAACTGGTCGGTCGCGTCGACGGCCTGACGCGCGCGTTCGGCCTTGAGGCGGGTCTGCGCTTGGAGGTCCTCAACGTCCGAGATAAGCGCGTTGCCGCTTGGCGAGACCGGTTCGATCGTACCCGCGATCTCTTGCGAGAGATCGCCGTTGAGGTAGTCGGTATAGTCCTGGAGCGGCGGGTATGCTTGCGCCCCGAGCACGCTCTGCGCGCTCACCACCGTGAAGAACGGATTCCTGAACCTCTGGATCCGCTGACCGATCGCGACGTCCATGTTGGCAAGTGCGATCGTGAACGCTTCGATGTCGTTCGCGAGCGGATAAGGGTCCCAGTTGGCACTTGAGAGCACGTAGCCGTGTCGACCGTTACTGCGTGGGCCACCCTTGACGTAGAATTGCATCATCTGCGGGGTCTGCATGTCCCACGAGTCCGACGGTGATGCACCGACGAGCACGGCCGGATTGTGGTCCGACGAGTTCATCTGCACGAGCAGCCCATCGCGTAGCCGCGACCACGCATCCCAGGCCGCGCCCTGACGCTGCGCCGACGCGCGCAAGCTCTCGGGATCCTGGATGATGCGGTCCGGGTCGGCCTGGTAGAGATAGCTGCCTCGCAGCAGCGACGAGACCCGTCTCGCCTCCGCGACGATCGCCGGCACCGGGCGCGCCGCCTGCACGTCGCTTGCGATCGGCGTGACCGAGCTGTTCATGCCGAGCAGGTCCATCGCGTAGGTGACGTCGGCCCATTCGAGCGAGCGTTGCGCGTCGTAGACCGTCAACGCGGCCAGACCGACCGAGTACGCGTTGGACGGCGTGAGGGCGCTGTCGTCGGCCACGCCGGGATGAAGCGACGCGAGTCCGGCCGCTTTCAGCGCGGCGGCGGCGCTCATGCGCTTGCCGCGATAGTAGGCGTCGCCGGCGCCGACCATGGTGGCGCCGACGTTGCCGAGCGCTACGAGATCGCCCTCACCGACGCCGCCGCGCGAGTAGACCACCGGCGTGACCCGCGCGTTCAGCAGAGCGACCAGCATCGCGGTCAGTTGCGGACTGGCCGCTTCGAAGGACATCGTATTGACGCGGATCGCCATCATGGCACGAACCGACTCTTCGTCGCCGACCTCGGGCGGATAGCCCGCGACCGCACCGCGCCGGAAGATCTCGAGCTGGCGCGCCGCGAGCATCGCCTCGTTCTGCGCGGAAAGAGGATCGCCGGTGAAGATATCCGCCTGCCGACGGGCGCCGTCGCCGCGATTGAACCAGTAGACCGGAACGCCCTCGACGGCCGCCTCGATCAACAAACCGTAGGCGTCGGCGCTCCTCTTCTCGGCAACCTGGCTCAAACGCACGCGCGCGCCGAACCGTGCGATCGCGACGACCTGCTCGGCCGTCATCGTCTTGCCGGTCAGCACGATCGTCTGATCCGCCCGACTCGGGACGATCGGGATGTAGGCTTGCGCGAGCGCCGGCGATGCGGCGAGCGCACAGACCAATAGGAACGGAACGACCTTCATAATTCGACTCCTAAGACCTCGCGCACGATCCGCGTCTTGTGGAGGATCTCGTCGTACTCGAGTACCGGAACGGAATCCGCAACGATACCGGCCGAGGCCTGCCAGTAGGCGCGCCCGTCGCGCACGTGGACGCTGCGCAGGGTGATGCACGAATCGAAGTCGCCACCGTACGACCAGCGCCCGATCGAGCCCGCGTAGAATCCACGCGTCACCGGTTCGAGCTCGTCGATCAACTGCATCGCTCGGACCTTCGGCGTGCCGGTCACGGTTCCGGCGGGGAAGCCGCCCGCGAAGAGGTCCAACCCGTCGAGCCCGTCGGCCAACGTGCCGGTCACGTCCGAGACGATGTGCATCACGTGGCTGTAGCGCTCGATCTGAAGCAGCTCGCCGACCTCGACCGAGCCGTGCTTGCAGACGGTGCCAAGGTCGTTGCGCGCGAGATCGACCAGCATCACGTGTTCGGCGCGTTCCTTTTCGTCCGCGAGCAGTTCGGTCGCGATCCGCGCATCCGCGGCTTCGTCCGAGCCGCGCGAGCGCGTCCCGGCGAGCGGCCGGATCCGGGCTTCGCGGCCCTCGAGCCGGACCAAGAACTCCGGCGACGCGCCGAAGACCTGACCGAACGGTCCATCGACGTAGAACATATACGGCGACGGATTGCGTGAGCGGAGCGCGCGATAGACCTCGAACGCGCCGCCCGCGAGGTCGACCGCGAAGCGGATCCCGAGCTGGAGCTGATAGACGTCGCCTTCGAGGATGTGCTCCTGCACGCGATCGACCAGCGAGAGAAAGGCCGCGCGCTCGAGCGTAGCCGACACCGGCCCGCGACCGCCGACGGCGCGCGGTAGCATCCCGGCGGCCGAGAGCAGCCGGGCGATGGTCGCGGCGATGCGCTTCTCGCAAGCCGCGAGGTCCTCGGCACAGGACCAGATCGTCAGCCGGTCGCTGTAGTGATCGAAGATCAACCACGTCCCGGGGATCGCCACGTACGCATCCGGCATCGCGGGCACCGAAGGCTCGCGCACGGGCAGACGCGCGAACGGACGCGCCGCATCGTATGCGAAGGCGACCAGCGCACCGCCGAGCGGGGCGGCTTCGCCCTGCGGCCGGTGCGGCGCGACGAACGCGCGGATCTCATCGAGCAACAGCGGCCCGGCGACGAACGTGCGCGCGTCCAGATAGTCCAAGCCGAGGAACGAATAGCGCGAGATCCGACCGCCGTGTTCGACCGATTCGAGCAGACAGGCTTCGCCCGGCCGCGCGAGCGCGAGAAACGCGCCGATCGGCGTGAGCAGGTCGGACGAGATGGTCTGCGTGCTTGCGTACATGCGTATCCTTACGATGAAGCGCGGCGGATGAACAGAACAGAAGAGCCGCCCCGGTCGGGGCGGCTCTTCAAAACGTCGGACGTTCGAGGGCATGCGACCTTACCGGGTATCGATACGATATCCGACCGGCCACCATCCGCGATTGTTTGCGTCCACGCGGCCCACTTACCGTCGAAGCTCCGGATGTTCCTGCGTCAACGAAGCCGCGTAGGTCGCGGGCAGGGCGTCCAGGATCGGTCCGACCGCATCCGGCGACATCAACGCCAAGATGTGCGCGACGTATGAGATCGGGAGCTTCTGCACGACCTTGGCCGCGTTCTCGGGATCCATAGCGGCCCAGTTGGCCGCGGTCCGGCGCGCGTCCGGCGATGCACCTGCAGAGAGATCACCGGCCGCGAAGCCTGGGGCACCGCTCGCGATCGCTCCCGGCCCGGCGGCCGCACCCGAACGCGCGGCCGGCCTAGCGGCCGGCGCGCGCGAGGCCGCGTTCTGCGCGTTGGCCGCATCGAGCGAACCCTGGAGTTGCGAGATCTGCTTGTCTTTGGCGGTCGCCGCGGTCTGAAGATCGGCGACCTGCTGCTGCAGTTTGGCGATGGACGCGCTCTCGTCCGCGATCACCTTGTTCTGCGCGAGGAAGTGGAACGGGGCCGCGACCTTGTCGAACGCGGACCCTCCCGCGTTCCAGGCGGGCGCGAGCGGGCCGGTCGCGATCGCGGTGCGCGAAGGCGTCCACCAGAACGCGATCGCGATCAGCGCCAGCGCGACCAGCGGAAAGAGCAGGCGCTTCCACGGAAAGGTCTTGCGGCGTTTGCGGGTGACGATCACGAGTTGGACGTCCTCTCGGCAGTGCGCGCGTGCCGGCGCGCGTTCGAGTCGTCGAGTTCGTTCTGCTCGACGCGGCGTTCTTCTTCTGCATGGGCCTCGCCGCGCCGCTCCTTGAGCTTCTCGACGGCCTTGCGCTCCTTGCTCGCTTCGAGCACATCCACGCGGGCCCGCTCGACGCTCGCGACCCGCGCCGCAACGGCGGCACGCTGTGCGTCGATCGCGCGGTCCAGAAAGGCGATGTGGGCGTAGTGGAGCCGCAGATCCTCGGCGCTCAAGCTGCGATGTTCGCCGCGCAGCATCTCGCTGTGCTCGCGGTAGCGCTCCGTCAGACGATCGAGTTCCGCCTGGGCGACGGCCAGCTCGCGCTGACGCGCGCCGAGCGCGGCCTTGAAGTCGTCCTCGATGCGCTGCCGGTGTTCGAGCACCGGCTGCAGGGTGAATCGGAACTTCTTCATCCGGTGACGCTCGCAAGCCCGGCCACGCTCTCGTCGTAGGTCGAGGTCTCGTAGATGCCTTGTTTGAGGAACCGACGGGCGTTCTCGATCTTCGAGAGCGCAAGATCCACGCGCGGATTGCTTCCCGGCACGTAGGCGCCGATATTGATCAGATCCTCGGCTTCGCGATAGGTCGCGAGCACGTCGCGCAGCGCCGACGAGGCGGCGTAGTGCTCTTTTGAGACGACGTCCGGCATCACGCGGCTCACGCTCTGGAGCACGTCGATGGCCGGATAGTGATTGGCCGAGGCGAGTTGCCGCGAGAGTACGATGTGCCCGTCGAGGATCGAACGGACCGCATCCGCGACCGGCTCGTTCATGTCGTCGCCATCGACCAGGACGGTGAACAATCCGGTGATCGTCCCGCGCTCCGACGTGCCCGCGCGCTCCAGCAGTTTTGGCAGCATCGCGAAGACCGACGGAGTGTATCCGCGCGTCGTCGTCGGTTCGCCGATCGCGAGCCCGACCTCGCGTTGGGCCATCGCGAAGCGCGTGACCGAGTCCATCATGAAGGTGACGTCCAGGCCCTGGTCGCGGAAGTATTCCGCGACCGTCATCGCCACGAATGCGGCTTTGATACGGACCAGCGCCGGCTGGTCGCTGGTCGAGACGATCACGACGCTGCGGCGCAGACCTTCGGGACCGAGATCCCGCTCGATGAAGTCGAGCACTTCTTTCCCGCGCTCGCCGACCAGTGCGATCACGTTCACGTCGGCGGCGGTGTTCCGCGCGATCATCCCGAGCACGGTCGACTTGCCGACGCCACTGCCTGCGAAGATGCCGATGCGCTGCCCTTTGCCGCAGGTGAGCGCACCGTCGATCGCACGCACGCCGAGCGAGAGCGGTTCGGTGATGCGCCGGCGCGTGAGCGGCGGCGGCGGTGCGGCCGTCACCTCCATGCGCCGTTCGGTGAAGATGTCGCCCTTGCCGTCGATCGGTTCTCCGAGACCGTCGAGCACGCGTCCGAGCAGTTGATCGCCGACGCCGATCTCGAGCGGTTTGCCGAGCGCCATGACGTCGCTGCCCGCGCCGATGCCCTTCATCTCGCCGAGCGGCATGATCAGGACTTTGTTGTCGCGGAAGCCGACGACTTCGGCCAAGACCGGTTCGGCGGTACGTTTGTAGGCGATCCGGCACGTCTCGCCGACGGCCATATTCGGACCTAGGCTCTCGATCACGACGCCGATGACCTGGCGGACCTTGCCGTTCTGGCGGACGAGATCGGCCGATCGAAGCGCACCCAGGTACTTCTCGGTGGAGAACGTCGGCATCAGCTCGCCTGCGACGCCGCGAGGTCCTCGACGTGCAGGGCGCGCCGCGCTTCGCGCAGCTGCGAGGAGACCTTCGCATCGATCGTTCCCGACTCGGTCTCGATGAGAACGCCGCCCCGATCCACGCGCTGGTCCTCGACCACGCGCACGCTCTCGATATCGTGGCCGTCCAACAAGCCTTGCCGATGGGCGCGGAGGACTTCGACGTCGGCCGGGTTCACACGGACGGTCACCTTCTCGCGAGCGACCAGGCGCGAGAGCGCCTGGCGGGTCATCGCGATGACCGTCTCGGGCGAGATCGCGATGTGTTCGTGAAGCACGCGTTCGGCGATGTCGACCGCAAGGCGCACCAGCTCGGGCTCGGCGCTCTCGACGAACTTCACGCGCTCGGTGCGGGCGACGTCGATCAGACTCCGCATCGTCTCGAGCATATCTTCCATCTCGGCGTCTGCCGACGCGCGGCCGGCCTTATCGCCGGCTTCGAAACCGCGCGCGTGCGCTTCCGACTCGATCCCGCCGACGCGTGCACTCGCCTCTGCGGTCGCCTTCTCGGCTTTCGCGCGGGCGTCCAGGATCATCGCATCGGCCTCGGCCCGCGCTTTCACGACCATCGCGTCGGCTTCGGCCCGAACGGCCTCCAGGTCGAACTCCGGTTCGGGTGGCGCCGCCGGCTCCGCTGCGGGTGCGAGTGTTGAAACGCGAACGGTGGGTTCCCCGTGCTCCGCAGCGAAGAGCGCGTCGGCCTCGGAGGGCGGACGGACCTGCATCTGCGGGACGATGACGGGAACGGTCAGCGCGTACGTACCGGACTCCATCTCGACGCGTTTGAGCACTCTCCCCATCTAGACGAGCCGTTCGTCCTTCGCGCCGCGCGCGATCACGATCTGGCCGTTCTCTTCGAGGGTGCGGATGACGTCCACGATCGCCTGTTGGGACTTGCCGACTTCGCGCATCCGGACGGGCCCGAGCAGTTCGATCTCTTCGCGCAGCACGGAACCCGCCCGGGTCGACATGTTCTTATACACGCGCACCATCAGTTCGTCGTTCGCGACCTTGAGCGCCAGCGCGAGGTCTTTGCCGTCGACCTCCTTGAGGATCCGCTGGATCGAGCGGTCGTCCAGATTGACGATGTCCTCGAAGACGAAGAGCAGGTTCTTGACGTCCTGCGCGAGTTCCGGATCGCGCTTGCTCAATCCATCCAGGATGTTCTTCTCGGTCTCGCGATCGACGAAGTTCATCACGTTGGCGAGCGATTGCACGCCACCGGCCTTCGAGAAGTCCGCACCGCTCACGAGCAGGCGACGTCCGAGCAACTCGTCGAGCTGTTCGAGCACTTCGGGAGCGGTCTTCTGCAGGATCGCGATGCGCATCGCGACTTCGGCCTGGAGTTCCGGCGCGAGCGCCGAGAGCACCGCGCCGGCCTGTTCGGGCGCCATGTAGACCAGGATCAGCGCGATCGTCTGCGGGTGCTCGTCCTGGATGAACTGGAGCAGCTGCGCGGGTTCGGTCTTCTTGATCAGCTCGAGCGGATTGCCGTGTTTGAGCGCGGCGAAGAGCCGGCTCGTCATGTCGTCGGCTTGGCCCGCGCCGAACGAACGCTCGAGGATCTCCTTGGCGTACTCGATGCCGCCTTCGTTGATGTACTTGAGCGCGATCGCGCGCTGGTAGGCTTCGGTGATGACGGCGTCGCGCTTGTCGATCGGGACGGTCGAGATCTTGGCGATCTCGAGCACGATCCGTTCGACTTCGTCCTGACGCAAGAATTTGAAGATCGTCGCCGAGAGTTCGAGGCCGAGCGTGATGATCAGGATCGCGGCCTTTTCGGGCCCGGAGACCTCGACGCTCGGCGCGTCGGCATACATCGGCTCGAAGCCGCGATGGTCGTTCTCGACGCCGGCCAGGTTGACGATCGGTGAGTCCATTATTCCGCCAGCCAGAGCTTGACGAGCTTCGCGATACTATCCGGGTTCTCTTGAGCGACGGTCGTGACGTACTCGATCATCTGCTCGCGCGTCAGATCGGCAGCCGAACGTATCGGCGAGGCGATCCCCGGCGCGCCGTCGAGCATCGGATGTTCTTCGAATGGCGGCAGTTCGTCGGCCAGCGACGAGTCGAACGACGGCAACTCCGTACCCGGCGACCAGGCCGAGGTCCGGCGCGAACGCGCGGCCAGCATACCGAGCAAGACGAGGGCGGCGACGCCACCGAGCGCGAGCAAGGCCCAGAGCGGCACGCCGAGCACGGTGCTCGCCGGAGCCGAGCCGTTGCCGTTCCCGGGTGCGGAGACGGACGGGTTGAACGGCACCGCCTCGACCGAGATCTGATCGCCCTGCGCGAGGTTCAGGCCGGCGGCGGCGATGACGGTGTTGCGGATCTGCAAAACGTTGGCGGGCGTCGTCTGATAGGCGGTCGCGGCCGGTCCGGGCGCGTTTGCGGCGACGAGCGGCGATGAGTCGACCAGTACCGCGACGCTGGTCTGCGACACTTTGCCGGGAGCGTCGACGTGCTTGGTGTTCTGCACCGAGATGTCGTAGTTGGTGGTGTTCTCGGTCTTGTTGTAGCGGCCGTTGCTGGTCGTCGCCTGCGTGCCCTGATAGGTGCCGATGTTCGTGGTCGTGCCCGGTACGCCGGACGCGGCCTGACGTTGGGGCTGCGTTCCGACGTAGGACTCCCGCTTCGACTGCGCCGAGAGCGCAGTGCCTTGCGGCGCGTAGGTCTTGCTGTCGGTCGCGTTCGCGTCGAAGTCCATCTTGGTCGAGACGCGGGCGATCGCGCGCTTCGGCCCGAGCGTCTCGTCGAGCATCGACTGGATGTTCTGCTGGAGGTTGGTCTCGTAGCGCTGCTTTGCGAGCAATTGCTCCTGGGTCATCTTGAGGGCGTCGGCGTTGCCGGCCGTGCCGTCGTCGCCGACCGCGCCGCTACCGACGCTCGGCAAGAGCACTTGGCCGTCCTGATTGATCAGGGTGACGTTCTCGGGTTTGAGGTTCTCGACGGCGTTGGCGACGAGCGACGTGATGCCGCGGACCTGCTGGGGCGAGAGCGCCTGACCGGCCTTCTCTTTGATCGCGATCGAGGCCGTGGTCGGCGCTTGGGTCGAGGAGTAGAGCGTATCGTCGGGGGTGGCGATGTGTACGCGCGCGCTCTCGACCGGATCGAGACCCGAGATGGTGCGTTCGAGTTCGCCTTCGATGGATCGCGTCTTATCCAGATTCTCCTGGAACTGGGTCATTCCGAAGTTGGTGCGATCGAAGAGCTCGTAGCCGGTGCTGCCGCCCTTCATCACGCCGGAGCCGGCGATCGCGATCCGCTCGTCGGAGAGATTCGCATCCGGAACGGAGATGGTCTTGCCGTCGGCGGAGAGATGGTACGAAACCTTGTCGTCTTTGAGACGCTGCGTGACCGCGGCCGCATCGCTCGATGAGAGGCTCGTGAAGAGCGTGGAATACGACGGAGCGCGTCCAACAGAAAAATAGACCGTGCCCGCGATCAACGCGAGTACCAGTCCAACGCCAACCATTGCAAGCGTGCGGTTCTGACGGTTCATCCCGTCCCACGCCACGCGCGTCCGGCCGGCCAAGTCACTCCACATCGTTCCGATGCGATCCACGTACCTACCCATGCGTAACTGCCGACCTTGGCTTTAGTCCGCCGTTCATCCGTTTGCGGCGAATCACGGTCCGTAGACTCGATGCCGCTCGAGCCCTCGGACCACTATGGGGTGTATCGGAAAGATATACACAACCCTTAACCGCGCTCCGGAAATCTTTACCGAGGTGCCGGAAGCGGCCTAACGGGCGAGCTGGGCGCGCTCCGGGCCGACCGAGACCAGCTCCACCGGGACGCCCAGGAGGGCTTCGATGCGCGCGACGTACGCGCGGGCTGCCGGCGGAAGGTCGACGATCCGGCGGACGTCGTGGATCGGCTCGCTCCAGCCCGGCATCTCCTCGGTCTCGAGGGTCAGATCCGGGGCGCCCGCCGCGCCGAAGCCGACCGTCTTGCCACCGCTCCGATAGCTGGTGACGATGCCGATCCGGTCGAGGCCGGAGAGCACGTCGAGCTTGGTGACCGCGACCGACGTGAGGCCGTTCACGCGAACGGCGTATCGCCCGGCGACGGCATCGAACCAGCCGCACCGGCGCGGACGGCCGGTGACCGTGCCGAACTCGGCCCCGTTCTTGCGCAGCTGTTCGCCGGTCGCGTCGTGGAGTTCGGAGGGGAACGGCCCGGCCCCGACGCGCGTGCAGTACGCTTTGACGATTCCGATCACGCGGCCGATCGCATTCGGTCCGATCCCGAGGCCCGTACAGGCGCCTCCCGCGATGGTGTGCGATGACGTCACGTACGGATAGGTGCCGAAGCCGACGTCGAGGAGCGTGCCCTGCGCGCCCTCGATCAGGACGCGCTTGCCGGCTTCGAGCGCGCCGTGCAGATACTCGACTCCGTCGACGATATGCGATTTGACGCGCTCCGCGAGTTCGAGCGCTTTGCCGATCACTTCTTCTTCCGAGGGCAGATCGATGCCGACGGCGCGATTGCGCAGCAGGTTGAAGCGAATACGATCCGCGACGACTTCTTTGTGCGCGAGGTCGCCGAAGGTGATGCCGTTGCGCGCGACTTTGTCGACGTAGGCCGGCCCGATGCCGCGCCCGGTCGTGCCGATCGCCGCCGCACCGCGCGCGATCTCGTTCGCGCGGTCGGCCGCGCCGTGATACGGCAGTACGACGTGCGCCCGATCCGAGACCCGTATCCGCGAGATGTCGATCCCGCGCGCCGCGAGCCCATCGAGCTCGCCGAGCAGTCCCTCCAGACTGACGACCGTCCCGCCGCCGATGAAGAGTTCCGCATGCGGCTGGAGCACGCCCGACGGCACGATCCGCAGCGCCAACTTGGTCTCGCCGACCACGATCGAGTGCCCGGCGTTATCGCCGCCGCCGAACCGCGCCACGATATCGTAGTCCGCCGCGAACAGGTCGACGATCCGGCCCTTGCCCTCGTCCCCCCACTGGATCCCAACAACGATATCGGCTTTGTTCATGTCTACCCGTTACGAGCGTGAATGGCTTTTGTCATGCCGGGCCTGTCACACGGAGATCGCCTTTGTCATGACCGGGTGACGCAGCCGGCTACTCGGAGCGGAACTCCAGGTCGTCGGTGTTACCCATCGGGATCATCGCGGTGCCGTTAGAGGTCAGGATGAACTCCGAGAAGAGGGCGTTCGGCCAGCCGAAATCTTGGCGGGTGAACTTCTTCGGGTCGCTCGGATCGAACGACTCGTGCAAGAGATGATCGCCAGGGTCGCTGCTGATCAACTGACCGAGGACGTCCTGCTTCTCGGCGGCGCCGGTCGCGGTCATGCCTTGGACGATCAGCGCGAGCGGCCAGACCCAATGGTCCGGCGTGTGATAGCTGCCGATGCCGCGCGCGATCGTCCCGGTGTAGTACGACGGATTGTCCTGCGAGAGCAAGAACGAGCGCGTGTTCTGGTAGTACTTATCGTCGCTCGTCGTATAACCGATATACGGCGCGGAGAGCAGGCTCGGGATGTTCGCATCGTCGGTCAGGATCGCGTGGCCGAGGCCGTCGACTTCGTAGGCGTAGATATTCCCGTACTTCGGCACCATCACCAACCCGTAGGTCTGGATCCCGTGCTGGAC
This sequence comes from Vulcanimicrobiota bacterium, assembly GCA_041690835.1. Classification (GTDB taxonomy): domain Bacteria; phylum Vulcanimicrobiota; class Vulcanimicrobiia; order Vulcanimicrobiales; family Vulcanimicrobiaceae; genus JALYSX01. The sequence continues at coordinate 19,756 of JBEPVY010000031.1, forward strand.
CTCGTCGCGCAGGGCCTTGGCTTCGTGGGCCTTGATCACGTTGTGGTAGACGGACCGCTGGATCTCGGCCATATCTCCGAGCGCGACGACCGCCATCATCTCCGAGGGTATCAGGAAATTGTAGTAACAGGCATCGTCCGAAGGGCGGAAGCCGGTCCAGATCATCCCGGTATATCCGACCGGGCGGCCGACGCCGTTGACGGCCATCTCTTTGTGCGAGTAGCGCGAGTTCTTCGGGTGGTCCTGTTCGCGTTGCATCGTGTCCAGGATCTTGTCGAGCGCGCTTGCGAAATCGGGCGTGAAGACCGAGTCGTCGCCGGTCGCCTTCCAGTAGCTCCAAGCGAGCGTGACCGGATAGGCGAGCGAGTCCAGCTCGAACTTCTGCTCCCAGACGCGATAATCGATGGTGAACGCGTTCGCGTACGGATCGACCTGGACGTACTTGGCCTCGCGCGCCACGATCCCGCGCAGGAGCTTGCGTACTTCCGGATCGCTCTTGGCATAGTACAGGTACGGTCGGACCTGGGCGCTGGCATCGCGCAACCACTCGGCCGGAATGTCGCCGGTCTTCACGTAGGCCGTGCCGTCCGGTTCGAACTCGGCGAGCTTGGTCGTATCGAGCAAGGCCGCGCGGAACATCGCCTGCAACTTGTCGTTCGAACTGTGATAGTCCGCAGCCGCTTGCGTGATGGATTGAAGGTCGATCGCGCGCGC
>JBEPVY010000032.1:0-20017 GCA_041690835.1 Vulcanimicrobiota bacterium
CAGGTACATGGTGGAGCGATCCGGTCGAGGCGTTCGTACCCGTCGGCACGGTCTGCCCGAAATGCGCGTCGACCGAGTTCGAAAAAGAGAAGAACATCGTCGACATCTGGTTCGAGTCGGGCGTCACCCATTTCGTCGTGCTCGGCAAACCGGATCTGCCCTGGCCCTCGGACCTCGTGCTCGAAGGCGGCGATCAGTATCGCGGCTGGTTCCGCAGCTCGCTGCTGACGGCGGTCGCCGTCAAGGGCACCGCACCGTACAAGCACGTCTTGAAGAACGGCTGGGTCAACGACGAGCAAGGCCGCACGATGTCCAAGTCCAAGGGCACGGGCATCGACGCCAAGGACGCGATGGAGAAGTGGGGCGCCGACGTGCTCCGCTTGTGGGCGGCCTCGGTCGAGTTCATCGACGACGTGCGCTTCGGGCCGAAGGTCGTCGAGCAGGTCGGCAACGTCTATCGTAACGTCCGCAACCGCATCCGCTTCATGCTCTCGAATCTCTACGACTTCACGACCGCAGATATCGTGCCGCGCGAGCAGCTCGAACCACTCGACGCGCTCGCCTGCGACGTGACCGATGCGTTCGCAGATGCGGCCGTCGCCGACTATCACGCGTTCGGCGTACACGATGCATATCTACGAATCGTCGAGTTCGACCGCTCGATGTCGAGCCTCTATCTCGACGCGCTCAAGGACCCGCTCTACTCCCGCGCCGCCAACGACCCGCGCCGCCGTAGCGCACAGTCGGCACTGCTCTACATCCTACGCCGATTGCTCGTGGTCACCGCCCCGGTGCTCTCGTTCACCGCAGAAGAAGCCTGGCAGGCGCTCTCGGAAGATCTCCGCGGCGACGAACTAAGCGTCTTCGATCTCCCGCTCTCGGTCGAGCACGGTCGCGAGACCGGCGAAGCCGTCCGCCGTTGGGACCGCCTGCGCGCACTCCGCGGTCGCATCGCCGCCAGCACCGATCCACGCGACTTCGAAGCCCGCGTCGGCCTGACCGCTCTACCCGCAATAGCGAAAGAACTCGCCGCCCTCGGCGACGGCCTGCGCGAAGCGCTCGTCGTCTCCGAAGTCTCGCTCGGCGAATCCGAAGAGGGCGACGACGAAGGCATCGGCACCCTCACCATCTCCGCCGCAACCGGCGCCAAATGCAAACGCTGCTGGAAGTTCCGCGAACTGGGCACCGACCCATCGCACCCGGAGATCTGCTCGGACTGCGCCGAAGTGGTGGCGTTCGAAGCGTAGCACCACGGGAGTGGCACCCGGCATCGGCCGGGTCCCCACCGTCTGTCATCCCGAGCGTAGCGGCGAAGCCGCGTAGTCGAGGGACCGCCTAAGGCTTTCGCTCGGGAAGCGCCGATGACCAATGCGTATCGACGACGAGTTGATCGAGCCGCGTTATGGTTGCGCGAAATTCCGCGCTCCAGGCTGAACTGTCAGGGCCTTCGCTTGTATAGTACTGCCCGTAGACCGCGCGACCAGAGCCGAAGGTTTCGTCGTCCCTCGACTCTGGTCGCTGCGCTCCCGCCGCTCGGGATGACAAGAGGCTACGTGCTCTGCTGCGTGGTGTTGCTGCTAGTAGTCGCCGGAGCGATTACTGCCAGCTGCCGTTGATGAGCGTCCAGAGGCCGTTCAGGAGCTGCCACGATGCGGGCTGGTACTGGTTGTAGCCGTAGGGCTGCTGGACGTACTGACCCGGTGTCCAGTAGTACTGTTGCTGGTTGTTCCACTGGTAGTAGCCGGGTTGCCACGCATAGCCGCGACGGTAGGCCGGCTGGGCCTCGTAGCGGGCGCGCGGCGGCGCGTAGTTCGGGTGGTAGTAGGCGACGCGTTGCGGCTGGTACGCCTGACGGTAGTTCCGCTGTGCGACGGGCTGCGGGTACGTGTGCGTCGGGCGGGCCGGTGCCTGGTACGAGCGGTGCGTCTGCGCCTGTTGGGTCTGATGGGTCTGGTTGCCGCGTCCGTTGGTGCGATCGTGGTGGTCGGCGGCGAAAGCCGGTGCGGCCATTCCTACGATGAGTGCGGTTGCGACGAGCGTTTGTTTGATCACGGTTGTTGGTCCCTCCGCAGTCAGTATCTACCTACGGGTGGATAGGACTCGGAGAGTACGCCGAGCTTTTGCTGGGAGTCCTTCGAGACGCTTCGCTCCTCAGGATGACACGTGGACGCTTCGCTCCGCCGGATGACAGGACAGAGACCTTACGCTAGGATCCGATCTCTGAAAGCGGCCCATGTTCCTTGCTCGATAGCGGTACGGGCTTCGCGCATCAGGTCGTTCAGGATATAGACGTTGTGATACGAGAGCAGGCGCGGGCCGAGCATCTCGTTGCTGCGGAAGAGATGCGAGAGATAGGCGCGCGTGTACTTCGTGCAGACGTAGCAGTCGCAGGTCGGATCGAGCGGCGTGAAGTCGCGCGTGTAGGTCGCATTCTTGATGTGGAACTCGCCGGCCCGGGTCATCGCGCGGCCGTTGCGACCGCAGCGGGTCGGGTAGACGCAGTCGAACATGTCGATGCCGCACTCGACCGCCATCACGATATCTTTGACCGTGCCGACGCCCATCAGGTAGCGCGGCTTGTTCTCGGGGAGCAGTGCGGCCGAGAAGCGCGCGGCGTGGTACATCTCTTCGCGCGTCTCGCCGACCGAGAGGCCGCCGATCGCGTAGCCGGGGAAATCGAGTTCGACCAGCTCCCGCGCGCTACGCTCGCGTAAGCGTTCGTCGAGGCCGCCCTGCATGATCGCGAAGACCGCGGTCGCTTCCGGCTTGGTGCGCGCCGCTGCGGCTCGCTTGGCCCAGGCGGTCGTCAGGCGGACCGACTCTTCCAACTCGACTTGTGTCGCGGGCAGCTTCACGCACACGTCGAGCACCATCGCGATGTCGACGCCGAGGGCTTCTTCGAACGCGATCACGGTCTCGGGCGTGAACCGGTGCATGCTGCCGTCGAGATGCGACTTGAACGTGACGCCGTCTTCGTCGAGCTTGCGGCGTTCTTGCAGACTGAAGACCTGGAAGCCGCCCGAGTCCGTGAGGATCGGACCGTCCCAGTTCATGAACTCGTGCAACCCACCGGCAAGTTCGATCGTCTCGCGCCCGGGCCGGAGCCACAGGTGGTACGTGTTCGAGAGCAAGATCTGGCTGTGGGCTTCGCGGACTTCTTCGGGCGTCAGTCCCTTGACGGTGGCGGCCGTGCCGACCGGCATGAACGTGGGCGTCTCGACGAGGCCGTGCGTCAACTGCAGGCGCCCGCGGCGCGCACTGCCGTCGCGCGCGAGCAGATCGAACTTCATTCTTCTTTTTTGCGGAGCAGCTCGCGGGCGATCAGGTACTCGTCGGGCGGATCCTGTTCGAAGAACATCTCGGCTTGGGTGCGCGGATGGCGGAACTCCAGCTTCCATGCGTGGAGCGCCTGACCGGCCAGGACGAAGCGGTGTTCGTCGTGGCCGTAGACCGGATCGTTCACGATCGGATGGCCGAGCGCGGCCATGTGCACGCGGATCTGGTGCGTGCGACCCGTCTCGAGACGGAAGAGCAGTTCGGCGTGCTTGGGCATGACCTCGCGCACTTCGTAGTGGGTGACGGCGTGCTTGCCACCCGCGACGATCGTGTACTTCAAACGGTTCTGCGGGTCGCGTGCGATCGGACCGTCGAGCCGGCCGCGGACGTGATCGGGTGTGCCGTGGACCAGGCCGAGATACTCGCGCTTGATCTCGCGGTTCTTCATCGCGATCCCGAGCAGCGAGAGCGATTCGTCGTTCTTCGCGACGACCAGCAGACCCGACGTGTCGCGGTCGAGGCGATGCACGAGTCCCGCGCGCATCTCTTCGCCCGGCAGCACGCCGGTATGCGCGAGCAGCGCGTTCACCAGCGTGCCGCTGGTCGAACCGTGCGCGGGATGCGAGACCATGCCGGCGGCCTTGTTGACGATCAGCAGATCGGCGTCTTCGTAGACGATATCGAGATCGATATCTTCGGGCTCGACCGAGAGCGCGGTGCGCGGAGTGACTTCGTAGTCGAGCGTGTCGCCTTCGACGAGCGGATGGCTCGCCTTGACCGGCTCGCCGTTGACGCGGACCTTCCCGAGTCGGACCGCTTCGGCGACCAACGCGCGTGCCATGCCGGTCAAGCGCGCGACGGCGACGTCGGCGCGCTTGCCCGCCTCGTCAGGCCCGACGACGTGTGACAAGGCTTGAAAGGATCAAGAGAATGACCCCACTCGTGATACAGGCGTCGGCGACGTTGAAGATGTTCGGCCAGATGCGGAAGAAGTCGATGAAGTCGACCACGAACTTGTAGTGGAGACGATCGACGATGTTGCCGATCGCGCCGCCGACGATCATGCCGAAGGCGATCCGGACGACCAGCGACTTGTGCGCGCTCTCCCGGAACGAGAACCAGAAGATCACCAGCACGAGCACGGCCATCGCGATCAGCAACACCATGTTGCTGCCGAAGAAGCCGAACGCGCCGTGCGTGTTCTGCTCGTACGTCCAGCGCAGGAGGTTCGGAACGACCGGCCGGCTCTGGCCGGGGAAGAATTGGCTGACGATCCATTGCTTCGACCATTGGTCGAGAGCGATGACGATGGCGGCGACCATGGCGATGGTCGCGGTTTCAGACTTTCGATTGAACAAAATTTGTGAACCACGGCGGGAGGAACTGGGTGAACCACCCAGCCACGAGTGAGAACGAGTGCGTCACGAGCACGAGCCCGACGACGACCAGGAAGAGACCGGAGACGAACTCGATCGCGGGCAGAAAGCGCTTGATGCGATTGAGCACCGGCAGCACCGCGCCGATCGCGAGCGCCGTCAGGAAGAACGGCACCGCAAGGCCGAGCGAGTAAAACGCGAGCAAGAGCGCGGCCTGGCCGGTGTGCTGTTGGGAGGCGAGCAAGAGGATGCCGGAGAGGATCGGCCCGATGCACGGCGACCAGCCGGCCGCGAAGGCGACGCCGACGATCGCCGACGTCCAGTAGTTCTGTTTGGCGTGCTGGGCGTGGACGCGCGTATCCATCATCAGGAACGGGATGCGGATCATGCCCATCATCTGCAACCCGAGCACGACCACCACGCATCCGCCGACCTGGGCGATCAGGATCTGGTTCTGATGGAGGACCGCCCCGAGGGCGCTGGCGGTCAGGCCGAGGACGATGAAGACCGCGCTGAAACCGGCGATGAAGGCGAGCGCGTGGGAGACGGCTCGCGCACGCATGGAGGCGGTCGCATTGGCCTGCAGTTCTTCCAGGCTCGAACCCGTCAGAAACGAGAGATAGGCCGGAACGAGCGGAAGGACGCACGGAGACACGAATGAAACGAGGCCCGCGAGGAACGCGACCCAGACCGTAGTGTGCGTGGTATCCACCGCGCTTGATTATGGAAAAGCGCTTCCCAGGCCTGGCAGAATGGCTCTTTAAGGACGACGATGCACCACTGGTTTACCTATCCGACAAATGTCGACCCGGTCGCGATTCACCTGGGTAGCTTCGGCATCCACTGGTATGGCATTTCGTACCTGATCGGGTTCATCGCGGTCGGCCTTTGGATGGCCCGTCCGGCCGGGCGTAGGCGCCTGGGCCTGACGACCGACCAGATCCAAGACTTCCTGTTCTACGCGTTGATCGGCGTGCTGATCGGCGGTCGCTTGTTCTTCGTCTTCAACGATATCGTCAGCCACTGGGGCACGGGTCAGCTCGGGTACTACCTGCACAACCCGATCAACATCATCGCGGTCTGGCAGGGCGGGATGGCCTTCCACGGCGGTCTGGTCGGTGTGATCGTCGCGATCGTGTTCTTCATCAAAAAGCATCCGGGCCTGCGTTTCTCGGTCCTCGGCGACGAGGTCGTGATCTTGTTGCCGATCGGCATCGCGCTTACGCGCGTCGTCAACTTCATCAACAACGAACTCTGGGGCGACATCTGCAACCCCGACAGACTCTGGTGCATGGTTCCCAAAGCCGATGGCCAGTGGGGCTTTGCGCCGCGTCATCCGGCCCAGATCTACGAAGCGCTGATGGACATCGCGGTGCTACCGATCGTCTACCTGCTGTACAAGCGCAAGCCGGCCGACGGCGTGGTCGCCTGGACGTGGTTCACGCTCTACGGCATCACCCGCTCGATCGCCGAAGCGTTCCGCCAACCCGACTTCCACATCGGCTTCATCACCGGCGGTCAGCTCTACGCGCTCCCGATGATCGTGATCGGCGTCATCATGATCGTCATCTGCGCCCGCAAAGGCGTCCACACCGACGTCGCGCCGGTCGTGGTTCCGATCGAAGTCGCGCCCATTCCCACCGAAGAACCGCCGGCGGAGTGACCGTCGCGGAGCGGCTCGCGCGCATCCGCGCGGAGCTCGCCGAGGAACTGACGGCGTGCGGCCGCGCGCAGGGCGTGCGCCTGTTGGCGGTCACCAAGAAACAGCCGGTCGAGCGGGTCGCCGAAGCGATCGCGGCCGGCATCACCGAGGTGGGCGAGAACTACCTCCAAGAGGCCAGCGCCAAGTTCGCCGAACTTCCGCCCGTCCGCACCCACTTCATCGGGCACCTCCAGACGAACAAGGCCAAGGCGGTCGCGCAGGTCTTCGACGTGGTCCAGAGCGTCGACCGGCCCGAGGCCGCGTCCGCCTTGGCCAAGGCCGCCGAAGGCCTGGGGAAACGGCTGGACGTGCTGCTCCAGCTCAATATCTCGCCGGCCGACCGCTTCGGGGCCTCGCCGGATCAGGCCGAACGGCTCGCCGAGGTGATCCGAGGGCACGCTTCCCTGCGGCTGGACGGGGTCATGGCGATCGGGCCGATCACCCAGGACCGGGCCGAAATATCCAGCGCATTTGCGCTCGCAGCCAAGACGTTTGCCCTGGTAGGTGGAAGTACGCTCTCGATCGGCATGTCGGGCGATTGGCGCGAGGCGGTGCGCGCGGGCTCGACGATGCTCCGCATCGGGACGGCGCTCTTCGGTCCTCGAACCGGTTAGGCCGCCCTCGCTGAAAGGAGAGAGATCTCCAATGGGAATGTTCAGAAAAATCGGTACGTTCTTCTCGATGCGCGAAGAAGACGACGAATACTACGAAGACGAAGCGCCGGTGTCCAACGGACGCGTCGTGCCGCTCAGTCAAGCCTCGAACGCGCGTCGTTCCGGAACCGAAGTCAGCGTCTACGCGCCGCGTTCGTTCGCGGATGTCGTCGAGATCGCCGACGCGCTCCGTTCGCGTCAGGTCGTGATCATCAACCTGCAGAACGCGGATCGCACGTTGCTGCAGCGGGTCGTCGACTTCACCTCGGGCGTGGCGTACACGCTCGACGGCAAGATCCAGAAACTCGCCGAAGCGATCTATCTAGTCGTCCCGGCCGGCGTCGCGGTCAACGCGGCCGGCCTACGCGACGCGATGACCGCCGACGGCACTCTCGATTTCATGGCTAACAGAGGATAAGGTAGCAGATCAGCATGCAGAAGATCACGCCCGTCGACATCCAGCACAAGACGTTCAAGAAGGCTCTGCAGGGCTACGACCGCACCGACGTCGACCAGTTCCTGGACGACGTGATCGAACAGCTCGAAGACGACGCGCACCAGCGCGCCGCGCTTCAAGCCGAGGTCGCCGACCTCAAAGAGCGCATCAGCCACTTCAAAGCGATGGAAGAGTCGCTCCAGAACACGCTGATCCTGGCGCAACGCACGGCCGACGAGACCAAGGCCTCGGCGCACAAAGAAGCGGATCTGATCCGCGAACAGGCGCGCGTCGCCGCCGACAAAGAGGTCGCGCACCACAACGAGTCGATCGGCGAAGTCCGTCGCGAACACCAGCGCGCGATCGAAGCCTGCGAGAAGGCCAAGAGCGAGTTCCGTTCGCTGCTGATGACGCATATGGCGTTGCTCGAAAAGGCCACGCTCCCGGGACTTGCGACCGATTCGCTGACGAAGAGCGTGCCGGCCGTTCAACCCGCGCTGATCACGTCCGAGGATGCTACTCCCGAGCTGGCGCTCGAAACGTCCCCCGACGAAACGCCCTCGGGCGAAACCCAGCGCATCACCGTCTACTAGTCGCGTGCCAACCGTAGCGGTACTGCCCGGCGACGGCATCGGGCCTGAGATCACGCGTGCCGCAGCCTCGCTGCTCCGTCAGGTGCGCCCGGACATCGAAACGATCGAGTCCCCGGTCGGCGGCGCGGCGATGGCGCTCGGCAAAGCGGCCTTCCCCGATGAGACGCGCGCGCTCTGCGACCGTGCGGATGCGATCCTGTTCGGCAGCGTCGGCCTGCCGCAGTACGAAGGCAAGACGCTCGCGGAGAGGCCGGAGTACGCGTTGCTGCAACTGCGCGGCGACTACGAACTCTACGCGAACGTCCGCCCCGTACGCGTCTTCCCCGGGCTCGAAGATGCGTCGTCGCTCAAACCGGAACTGGTGCGCGGCCTCGACCTAGTGGTCGTGCGCGAGCTTACCGGCGGCATCTACTTCGGCACGCCGAAGGAGCAGCGTACGATCGACGGCGAGGACGGCGCGGTCGACACGATGGTCTACAAGGCTTCGGAGATCGAACGCATCGCGCACGTCGCCTTCGACCTCGCACGTAAACGCGACAAGCGCGTCACCTCGGTCGACAAGCAGAACATCCTCGAGACGTCGCGCCTCTGGCGCCGGATCGTCATCCAGGTCGCGGCGCACTATCCCGACGTCGCGCTCGACCATCTGCTGGTCGACAATGCCGCGATGCAGTTGGTCCGCAGGCCCGGCGACTTCGACGTGATCCTGACCGAGAATATGTTCGGCGACATCCTCTCGGACGAAGCCGCCATCCTGACCGGGAGCATCGGCACGCTCCCGAGCGCGAGTCTCGGCACCCGCAAGACCGAGCACGGCCGGTTCGGGATGTTCGAACCGATCGGCGGCTCCGCCCCCGACATCGCCGGTCAAGGCATCGCCAATCCGACCGCCGCGATCCTGTCGGCCGCGATGTTGTTGCGCCTGAGTCTCAGCGACGAAGCTAACGCCGCGCGCTTAGAACGTGCGGTCGAACGAGCCTACGCCGACGGCGCCCGCACGAAAGAGTTGGGCGGAACGCTCGGCACCGAAGGGTTCACCGAAAAAGTCCGCGCTAGCCTGTAGGGGCTGCTACACCTTTCCCGTCTCGGTGAAGAACAGCCGCCCGTGATAATCCAACAACCGGACCGTCAGGGTTGCGTGCTTGCCGGGGTTCTCGGCGCTCCAGGCTTCTTTCCAACGGTCGAGGGCATCGTCTTTGATCGCTTGATCGGCGTCGTCGTCGATGGTCTCCCATTCGTTGAGGTCGATCGAGACGTCCATCCGAGTGCCGTGGGCGTCGAAACCGACGACCGTGTCGTTGTTGCCTTGGCGCATCGGCTGCATGTGCGCGATCTCGCGTGCCTCGCTCGCGGCCTGCGGCGATTGCGCCGCAGAACAGGCCGTCACCGCGACCAGCGCGAGGCCGGCAGAAAACACCCGAGAAATCGTCATAATGCGGACACGATTCGCTCATCCGGAGTCGCTACCATGCAGTCATGGATGGTATGGCATGGGCGTCGAGCGCGATGGCTGCCGCGCAGACCCGACTCGATATCGCAGCCGAGAACCTCTCGAATCTCTCGACCGGCGGCTATCGCCGGCGCGAGGCACGCGGTTCGCTGACGCCGTCCGGCGTGAGCGTGGCCGCGCAAGCCACCAACGGCCGGGTCGACGCGGTCTCGGAGATGATCGATGTGCTCGGTGCGCAGCGTGCCTTCGAGGGCGCGGGCAAGGTCGTGAGCGCGATCGATCAGCAGCGGCAGCATGCCGCCGAAGCGGCGCGGGTGCGATGAGCACCGCCATGATCGCCGCCGCGAGCGGCATGACGGCCCAACAGGCCAATCTGGATACGATCGCCGAGAATCTTGCGAACGCCGATGTAGCGGGATTCAAAGAGTCGAGCGCGACCTTCGCCGAGGTCGTCTCGCCCGGCGAGGCCGGCCTCGGAACGGCGCAGACCGGCACGAGCGTCGCGTTCGTCCAAGGCAAGCTGGAACGTAGTAGCGGCGCCTTCGACCTTGCGATCGACGGGCCGGGGTTTCTGGTGGTGACCGATGGAAACGGCGGCCGCGCGTACACGCGCGACGGATCGTTCGCGCGCACGGCCGACGGATCGCTCCGCAACGCCCAGGGCTGGCAGTTGCAGGGCATCCGCGTTCCCGAGGATGCCTCCGGCGTCGACGTCGGCGCGCACGGCGACGTGACCGCGCAGACGCCGCGTGGGTCGCAGATGCTCGGGCACTTACGACTCGCCGAGTTCGCATCGCCGCAGGGTCTTCGCTCGATCGGCGGCGCGACGTTTCGGGCGACCCGTGCGTGCGGCACCATGCATCTGCTCGTCCCGGGAAGCGCCGACGGCCCGTCCGTACGCTTCGGAATGCTCGAGAAATCGAATGTCTCGATCGTCCAGTCGATGATGCAGATCCTGAGCGCGCAGCGCGCCTACGAGGCGAACGCCAAGGGCGTCCAAGCCGCGGATGAGATGCTGCGCATCGCGGACAACCTGAGCCGTGGATAGCACGATGCCACCGCGCGTATCGCACGCGCTCGAAGCCGCGATCTTCGCACCGGCGATGAAGCCGTTCGAGGAATCGCTCGGCCCGGTCGCCTCGACCGTCTTCGCATCCGTCTTGGAGCGCTGCTTCGATGCAGGCGATCGCTGAGACCGACGCGCGCGAAGCGACCATTCGCGGGTTCTTGCCGCTGGTCCGCAAGATCGCCAAGCGCATCCATCGGCTCGTGCCGAGCGTCGACTACGAGGATCTGGTCGGCGATGGCTGCATCGGGTTGATCCGAGCCGTCGATGCATTCGATCCGACGCGGGGTACGTCGCTCTATCACTACGTTCGCCGTCTCGCGCTCGGGAAGATGCTCAACGGCGTTCGCCGCATGGACCCCGTCTCGGAACGCGCCCGCCGCGAGCTACGCGACGCCGAGCGCGAACGGTTCGAGATCGCCTCGCAGACGCACCGCCTTCCGACCCGGGCGGAGATGGAGCAGCTACGGCCGGGACTGGCAGATGCACGAATGCAAGCGTACGCGATGCCGCCGCTCTCCCTCGATCGCAAGCTCCCCGACGATCTGGAAGCGCCGCTCGACATCGAAGGCGATCCGGCGCTCTTGCACGCGTGTCGCGCCGACCGGGCGGCCCTGCTGGCATTGATCCGCGCGCTCTCGCCGCGACAGCAACGGGTGATCGCGCTTCACTACTACGGCGAGCGGAGCATGCGAGATATCGGCGATACCTGGAAGATCTCGGGCCAACGCGTCTCGCAGCTCCATACCAAAGCACTTCGCACGCTTCGAAAGCTCGCACGTGCCACGCCGGATTGAACGCGACTCCGAACGCACGCGCGCCGAGCTTGCGCCCGTCCTGCACGATCCTCTCGCAGCGGTCGCACCCGACGCCGAACTGGAGACACCGCCGCTCCCGCGCGATCTGCCACCCTGGGCGCGCGACGCCATCGCGATCTCGCAACGTGCCCGCGATCTGCTCGCCCGGATCAAACCGGCGATCGTCCGCGTGCTCACGTTCTGGGATCACCGCGTCCGCAACGCCACCATCGCCGGACGCCGCCTCAACATCGACCCCAGCGGCTCATATCGCGTGGAACGGTGATATGATATACTTTTCAAGCGATGTATATCATATGGTCGATCCCGTGCGTGTAGCGCGATGGGGCAATAGCCTCGGAATCCGTCTCCCGAAGGCGGTCGTGGATGTTCTCGAACTTCGCGACGGGGACGAGATCGAGATACGGGTCGCCGACTCGCGGACCTTCGAGGTCGCGCGTCCGGCTTCGCGCGCGGAGTTACTGACGCGCCTACGGGAGCTACGAGGGTCGATACCGGCTGACTTCATCTTCGATCGAAGCGAAGCGAACGATCGTGGTTGAACGAGCCAGGGTGTTTCTCGACACGAACGTCTTGCTCTACGCGATTTCGTCGAGCGAACCGAAGGCCCGCATCGCGGAAGACCTGATTTCATCGGGCGGAACGGTGACGACCCAGGTGCTCAATGAGTTCGCCAGCGTCGCGCTACGCAAATACGGAATGCCCCTCGAGCGAGTGCGAGCTGCCCTTGGGGCAGTTCGCGGGCTCTGTGTCGTGAAGCCGATCGACGCCGAAACGCACGAGTTGGGCCTCGACCTTGTCGGTCGGTACCATTTCGGCTTGTACGACGCGATGATCGTAGCCGGGGCGCTGCGCTCGGATTGCTCGACCCTTTTCAGCGAGGACATGCAGGCCGGTCAGGAGATCGGCAACCTCACGATTCTAAATCCGTTCGCCTCCGGCTCCTAAAGCGTCAGCCCGCGAAGGGCACCTAATGACAGGGTGGCTCAAGGGAACCAAGCGCCTGCCACGCAACGTTGTGGGACCATGAGACTTCTACGCTCACTCGTCTGCGCGGTGGTTATCGCCGCCGCGACCCTGCCCGCCGTCGCAGGCGCGACGACACTTGAGGTCCGGAACAACAGCACGCACTGCGCCTGGTTCACCGTCTACACCTCGAGCGGAACGTTCGACACCTGGCACATCCTCTCGAATGGGGTTTACCGCCCGCAGTTCATATATCCGAAGCAGGGCGTCGGCTTTCAGATCTTCGCGAGCGAAGTCAAAGTTCGCGCCGAGGTGAAGGCGGGACCCGGCTGCGACGGAGCGATGCTCAAGGATACCTATGACATCCGCAAAGATATCGGCGGACAGCTGACCGCCACCCTCCACAACACATCGAACGGGTTCAACCTCTGGTTCTAGGCTTCGCCGTCGTAACAAAAAGGGAGCGCAAATGCGCTCCCTTTCCTTTCCCCGCATCCGTGGAGAACTACATGCGTTCGATCGTGCCGGCGATGATCGCGGCCAGACGCGGGCCGGCCAGGTTGGCTTCGTGCATCACTTCGGCGTGGGTGGTTTCGGGGGCGCCGACCACGTTGGTGATGAGGCTGCATGCGAGCACCTGCATGCCGAGAGTGCGGGCGAGAATCGTCTCGAGCACGGTCGACATGCCGACCGCATCCGCGCCGATGCCGCGCAGGTAGCGCGCCTCGGCCGGCGTTTCGTAGCTCGGGCCGAGCAGTCCGGCGTAGACGCCTTCGCGGACTTTGGGATCGGCGCCGGCGACGCCGCGCGCGATGCCGCGCAGGGTCGGATCGTAGGCGTGCATCATGTCGGTGAACGGATTGTCCAAGCGCGCGCCCGTCAGCGGGTTCGCACCGGTCAGGTTGATGTGATCCGAGATCAGCATCAGATCCCCGGGTGCATAATCGGCGTTCAGGGCGCCCGCGGCGTTGGTGAGGATCAGCGTCTTGGCGCCGGCGGCCTGCGCGAGGCGGACGTTGACGGTGACCTGAGCGGCGGAGAAACCTTGATACATGTGCACGCGTCCGGCGAACGCGACGACCCGTTTGCCGTGCATCGTGCCGATCAGCGCCGCACCGGCGTGGCCGGCGAGCGGCGCGACCGGAATGCCGAGCAGACGATCGTAGGTGATCGAGGTGAAGTTGGCGTGGGCCGCGAGGGCGTTCGAGAGGCCGCTGCCCAGGACGATGGCGATTTCGATCGGCCCGCCGGCGGCGGCCTCGATGGTGGATGCGTCTTTGGCGATCGTATCGTCGTTCGGGTTGAAGCGCTCGGGGTTCATGGTGCTACTCCGTCAGGCGTAAAAAGATTGCGTCCGGTCATGGCTTCGGGAACGGGCAGACCGACGATGCGAAGCAGCGTCGGCGCGACGTCTCCGAGTCTACCCCCATCGGCCAAAGTTCCGTGAACGTCGCCGATCAGCAGCAGGGGCACCGGGTTGGTCGTGTGGGCGGTCAGCGGATTGCCGTCGGCGTCTATCTTCTCCTCGGCGTTGCCGTGGTCCGCCGTGATCGCGAGCAGGCCGCCAATGGCGAGGACCGCGTTCGCGAGCCGGTCGATGCAGCCGTCTAGGACCTCGACGCCCTCGATGGTGGGCATCCATTTGCCGGTGTGGCCGACCATATCGGCGTTGGCGTAGTTCATGACGATAACGTCGACGCCACGTTCGAGTGCGGCGATGGCCGCGTCGGTGATCTCCCGCGCGCGCATGGCCGGTGCCAGATCGTAGGTCTCGACCGAGCGATCCGAGGGGATCAACTCGCGGCCCTCGTTGGCGAAGACGTCCTCGCGGCCACCGTTGAAAAAGTAGGTGACGTGCGCGTACTTCTCGGTCTCGGCCAACCGAAGCTGGTGCAGACCCGCGTTTGCGACGACCTCCCCGAAGGTGTCGAACTGCGGACGCGGACCGAAGAGCACCGGGTTCGGGAAGCTCTCATCGTATCGCGTCATGGTCGCGAAGTACAGGTCGCGATACGTCGCGTTGAAAGCGGTCGTCAGCTGCCGTGCCCGATCGGGCCGGAAGTTGAAGAAGACGACCGCGTCGCCTTCGCGGACGGGACGGGGAGCGCCGACGATGGTCGGGACGACGAACTCGTCGTTCTCGTCGCGCGCGTAAGCTTCGGTGACCGCCGCGCTGGCGTCTGGCGCGGTGTGGTCGGCCTTGGCTTGCGCGAGCAGTTCGTAGGCCTTCGCGGTGCGCTCGGCGCGGTTGTCGCGATCCATCGGGTAGAAGCGTCCGCTCACGCTCGCGATCGCGCCCGCCCGCCCGACCTGCGCCAGGTGCGCCTCGAGTTGTGCGATGTAGGTGAGTGCGGAGCGCGGCGGGGTATCGCGCCCGTCGAGAAATGCGTCGACCACGAACGGCACGCCGGCTGCGACGGTGACGTCGATCAACGCGAAGAGTTGGGTGATCGAGGAGTGGACCTGGCCGTCGGAGAGCAGGCCCATGAAGTGCAGCGTTCCGCCGCTCGCGCGCACCGTCTCGAACGCGGCCACGAGGGTCGGGTTGGTCGGCAGCGCGCCGGCCGCGATGTCGGCGTCGATCACGGTGACGCCCTGCGGCACCACCCGGCCACTGCCGAGATTCATGTGCCCGACTTCACTGTTGCCCATGATGCCCTTGGGTAGTCCGACGTACTCGCCGGATGCTTCGAGCGTCGTCCACGGATATCTGTCGAAGTACGCATTCCAATGCGGAAGGTCGGCGGCGGCGATCGCGTTGCCGTGCGTGGCCGCGCGACAACCCCAGCCGTCGAGCACGGCCAGGACCAGAGGGCGGAAGGTCATGCGTTCTGCAATCCTTGATGAGCGGCACGTATGAGGGCGGCGAACGCGATCGGATCGAGCGAGGCACCGCCGATCAGGCCGCCGTTGATATTGGGCATGCACGCGTAGGCGGCCACGTTCTCCGTCTTCATGCTGCCGCCGTAGAGGATCCGGACGTTCTGCAAACCATCGACGC
Source organism: Vulcanimicrobiota bacterium (assembly GCA_041690835.1). Lineage (GTDB taxonomy): Bacteria > Vulcanimicrobiota > Vulcanimicrobiia > Vulcanimicrobiales > Vulcanimicrobiaceae > JALYSX01. The sequence goes on from JBEPVY010000032.1 coordinate 15,338, forward strand.
TCGTGCGGATCGAGGCCATCGCGGCATCCGCATCGTCGGCGTTGCAGTTCTTACCCGTGCCGATCGCCCAGACCGGTTCGTAGGCCATCACCACTTTGGCGGCACCGTCGCGGCCGAGCCCGTCCAGAGCGGCTCGCGCCTGTGCGACCACGCGTGCGAGCGCCTCGCCGGCATCGCGTTCGTCGCCGGTCTCGCCCACACACACGATCGGCGTCAGACCGTTCGCAAGGGCGGTTCGGACCTTGCGATTCACGTTCGCATCCGTCTCGCCGAAGAGATGGCGACGTTCGGAGTGCCCGAGGATCACGTAGGTGCAGCCCGCATCGGCCAGCATCGGCGCCGAGATCTCGCCGGTGAACGCACCGCTCTGTTCCCAGTACATGTTCTGCCCGGTAAGCGCGATCGCGCTCCCTTGCAATCGCCGATCGACCTGCGAAAGCGCCGTAAATGGCGGCGCGATCGCCACGTCGATCCCGTCCGGCAGTACTTCCTTGAGAAAGTCATCCAGAAACGCATCCGCCTGCGTCCCCGTCATATTCATCTTCCAGTTCGCGACGACAAGATGTCTCATGCCTCAACCTCGGCAGCAAAACGGCCCGCTCGCGTCATCGCGCCAAGGGGTGCGCGGTCCGGCTCTTGGGCGATGCGGATATGCGAGGCGCTCATATCGACAACGCCGCTACGCCCGGCAAGACTTTGCCTTCGAGGAACTCCAAGGTCGCGCCGCCGCCGGTGCTGACGTGGGTCATCTCGTTCGCGAAGCCGAGTTCGTGGGCGGCTGCGGCAGCGTCGCCGCCCCCGACGATGCTGGTGGCACCGTTCTTGGTCGCGCGGACGATCGCTTCGCCGACGATGCGGGTGCCGGCTTGATACGCGGGCTTCTCGTAGACGCCCATCGGCCCGTTGAAGACGATCGTCTTGGCGCGTTCGATCGCGCGTGCGTAGGCGCGGGCGGTCTCGGGACCGATGTCGAGGATCATCTCGTTACCGACCGCGCTGATGCCGACCACGTGCGCCTGGTCGTCGGCATCGAACGATGGCGCGATCACGACGTCGGTCGGCAGATGCAACGTGACGTTCTTGCGTTGCGCGAGCGCGATGATGCCGGCCGCCGGTCCGAGATCGTCGTCCTTGAGCGAAGCGCCGACGTCGAGCCCGCCCGCGGCCAGGAACGTGTTCGCCATGCCGCCGCCGATACAGAACGCGTTGACCTTCTCCATCAGGTTGGTGAAGACGCCGACCTTATCTTTGACCTTCGCACCACCGATCGCACACACGTATGGCTGCGCAGGGTTCGCGACCAGGCCGCCGAGCGCGCGCAGTTCGGCTTGCATCAGCAGGCCCGCGGCGTTGGGGAGAAGATGCGCGATGCCTTCGGTCGAGGCGTGCGCGCGATGGGCCGTGCCGAACGCATCGTTGACGTAGAGATCGCCGAGCGAGGCGAGTTCCTTGGAGAAGGCCGGATCGTTCTGCTCTTCGCCTGGGTGGTAGCGCACGTTCTCGAGCAGCACAAGATCGCCATCCTTCAGGGCGGCGATCGCCGTACGAGCCGGCTCGCCGACGCAATCGCTCGCAAATGCGACCGGCTTGCCGAGGTGCTCGGCGAGCGCCGCCGCGATCGGGCGAAGCGAGAACTTCGGATCGGCGACGCCGTCGGGGCGGCCGAGGTGCGAGAGGATCACGACCTTCGCACCGCGCTCCGAGAGCGCGCGCAACGTCGGCAGCGCGGCATCGATCCGGGTCGGATCGCCGACCGCCCCGGCCTTCATCGGGACGTTCAGGTCTTCGCGGACGAGGACGCGTTTGCCGCGTACGTCGAGGTCGTCGATGGTATGGAACTGCATTGGTGCTTTCAGCGGAGGTAGCGGTCGAACCAGCCGAGCCAGCGCGTGTAGACGTCGGCGCGGCGGATCGGATCGCCCGGGAAGTGTGCGTGGATCGGCCACTGATAGAACTCGACCGTCTTGCCCGCATCTTTGAGGGCGTGATAGAACGCATACGACTCGGCCGCCGGAACGCGGACGTCGTAGGTGTCGTCGAGGATCAGGGTCGCGGCGTGGACGTTCCGGTAGTACGTCAGCGGCGAAGCTTTTTGGAAGAGTTCGAGCGACGATTGCGAGGCGAACGGCGCGCCCCACATCGAGTACTCGTTGACGTTGAGATCGTCGGCCAGGACCGTATCGTAGACCTGATCGTCGACCGCCGCGCCCGAGACGGCGCAGCGCCAGTCGTCGTGATGGGTGATCAACCACGAGGTCATCAGACCGCCGTAGGACCAGCCGCCGACGCAGACGCGCGCGCGATCGATGCCGGTCGTGGCTTCGAGCTTCGCGATGCCGGCCATGATATCGCTATCCGGGCCGACCACCGGATCGCGGAAGACGGCCCGCTGATAGGCGTTACCGAGATTGTCGCTGCCGCGGTAGTTCGGCTGGAAGACGACGTATCCGTGCGCGGCGACGAGTTGCGCGAACGTATCGAACGAGGTCGTGCTCGCGCCGGTCGGGCCACCGTGGATGGTCAGCACGAGCGGATACTTCTTGGCCGCATCGTAGCCGGGCGGATACGTCACCACGCCGTCTGCCGCGAAGGCGCCCGACTTCCAATCGAGCGTCGCAGTGCGGCCGAAGGTGATCCCGTCGGCCCAGGCGTTGGCGTTGGTCAGACGGACCGGCGCGGTCGCCCCGGCGGCGAGATAGTAGACCTCGCTCGGGTGCATCGGGGTCGCACCCAGAAACGCGATCGCTCCGTCCGCGGCGACGCTGCCGTTGAAGTCCCCGAAGACATCCAGGTCGCCGAGGTCGACCTTCTTCGCCGATCCTTGCAACGGAACGCGCCAGAGCGTCTTGTGGGTGCCGTCGTTGCCTTCGAGCACGAAACCGCGCGCGTTGGGATACCAGGCGTAGTTGACCGCATTGCGATCGAGCCCGCGCGAGATGCTGTGCCCGGCCCCGTTCCCGTCGCTTACGTACAGTTCGCCCGCATTGTTCGGGTCGCCGTCGCGCGCGTAGGTATAGGCGATCGCACCGCCGCGCGGGGCGAACTCGGGCTGCCATTCGAGCGAAGCTCGTGTCGTCAGCGGGCGGCTGCGGCCGCTCGCGAGATCGAGCAGTTGCACGGTCGAATCGTCGCCGTCGGCGACGATCGGTCCGGGCACGCGGATGTAGGCGAGGGTCGCGCCGTTCGGCGACCACGAGATGGATGCAGATCCGACGCTCCAGCTACCGCTCGTCAAGCGCCGCGACGTCCACCCCGCACGGCCGTTCTCGCGGTGCTGCGAAGCCAACCACAGATGCGACGGCAGAAACGGACCGGCGTCGAGATACGCGTTGGTCGTGACCTGATACGAGTCTTGGAACTTCGCGACGCCCGTGCGCTCCGGCGTCGAATCGTCGCTCACGTAGGCGATCGCTTGGCTATCCGGTCGCCATGCATACTCGTTCACTCCGGCTTTAGCGGTAGTCGCCTGCGTCGCTTCGCCGCCACCGACCGGCAGCACGAAAACCTCGCTACGCTTGTCGGCGTCGGGCGCGACGAATGCGATCGCATCGCCGCTCGGCGACCAGGTCGCGTTCGAGACGGAGGTGCGGCCGACCGTCAGCACGCGCTCGCCGCGCGAGGCGATATCCATCACGACCAGTTCGGCGTCGCGGTGATCGGTCTCGAGGTCGACATGCGCCCGCGTGAAGAGCAGGCGCGTGCCGTCCGGAGAGATGCGCGGTGACGAGAAGCCGACGATCTTGTACTGATCGGCCGACGCGAAGAACGTCGCCGCGGCAGTAGCCGCCACCGCGAGCATTTAGGCTGCCGGGAGCGAGCCGAGGACCTTGGCGGTGAGGTCGGCCAAGCGGCACGAGTAGCCCCACTCGTTGTCGTACCACGCGGCGATCTGGATCAGGTCGCCGTTCGCGTTGGTGAGTTTTCCGTCCAGGATCGACGAGAACTCGGACTGCTTGAAATCGCTCGAGACGAGCTCTTCCTCGGTGTACTGCACGTACTGCTTCAGCGGGCCGGCGGCGGAGTCGCGCAGGATCGCGTTCAGTTCGCTCTTGGTCGTCTCTTTCTTCACTTGCGCGACCAGGTAGATCATCGAGACGGTCGGGGTCGGCACGCGCAGGGCGAAGCCGTCGAACGTGCCTTCGATCTCCGGGATCGTCAAGTACAGCGCCTTGGCCGCACCGGTCGAAGTCGGGATGATGTTGGTCGCGGCGTTGCGCGCGCGACGCAGATCCTTGTGCGGCGCGTCGAGGATGTTCTGATCGTTGGTATACGAGTGGACCGTGCACATGAAGCCCTTGACCCAGCCGAGCTTTTCGACGATCGGTTTGACCGCCGTGGCCAGACAGTTGGTCGTGCACGACGCATTCGAGATCACGTGATGCTTGGCCGGATCGTAATCGCCGTCGTTGACGCCGAGCACGAGCGTGATGTCTTCGCCCTTGGCCGGCGCCGAGATGAGCACTTTGCGCGCGCCGCCGCCGTCGATGTGGGCGCGCGCTTTGGCTGCATCCGTGAACAGGCCGGTCGATTCGATCACCACATCCACGCCCAAGCTCTTCCACGGAAGCTTACCGGGATCGCGCTCGGCGAGCACCTTGATGGTGCGACCGTCGATGCGGATGCTGTCGCCGTCGGCGCTCACCTCGCCCTTGTACGGACCGTAGTTCGAATCGTATTTGA
>JBEPVY010000033.1:0-19684 GCA_041690835.1 Vulcanimicrobiota bacterium
CCGGTTCGCTTAGCGTCCGCCCCCAGGCTCCCGGCTCGATTCTCTCGATCGAGGGTTCCTACCAGGCACCGGGCGGTTGGCCTGGAGATCTCTTCGACCGCGTCATCGGCGAGCGCCTGGCGGTCCGGACGATGGACCACCTCCTGCACCGCTTGCAGGATGACGTTCGCGCACGCCATCGCCTATTTCAACAATCGTGCCCGACCGTAAAAGAACTCAACGCATCGGCGACTTCCGCTTCAGGAGACCCCCAATGAAACGCTTCTCTGCACAACTCGTCATCGTCGGGCTGGCATTCACGGTGTTGGCGGTGATGGTGCGCGGTACTGCGCTGGCGATGCCGCCATTTGCGCAGGCCTACGGCATGAAGTGCGCCGTCTGCCACACACAAGTTCCGGCTCTAAACGCCTACGGACGGTACATCCAGCGTACCGGGTACGCTACCTTGGACTATCACACGCTGCAGCGCACGACACCGTTCTGGGTCGGCGAATCGGCGAACTATTCGCACAACTCGCAAGACGCCGCGTCGCCCAGGACCGAGTTAGGCAACTTCGCTCTTCACGCCGTAGGCGCACTCGACGCGAACACCACGTATCACATGCAGCAGTGGATCTATCAGGACGGCCAGCCGGGCGGCCTGGACACGGCGTGGATCACCTATAGCAACCTCTTCCATCATAACGGTCACCTCTTCGTCGGAAAAATGCCTGGAACGACGGCCTCGCCGCTGAGTCAGTGGTTCGACTTGGCCGCTTTTGCGACGCCGGAAATAGTGGTCGGCGAACATGTGTACCAGAACGACGGAAATCGCTGGGGCTCCAAATTCGGTTACGTGAAAGGCTCGCTCGACGCCGAGGTCGGCTATTTCGCCGGCAGCGGCGATCTGGGCGACTTCGGCAAGTATTCACAGGATATCGAGAAGACGTTCCAGTGGAGATTGGCCCATGCCGATCCACAGCAACCGCTCGAATACGGCATCATGGGCGCGCGGGGCTCGCAACCGCTGGCCGAAGGCGGCTTCGATCAGTACACGTCGTTTACGCCGTACGTGCAGCGCGATCCGGTCGGTACGCTCCCCGGCATCTTCGCCATGTATCAGATGGGATTCGACGGGAACGCGGGCCAGGACGCCCTCGGCAATCCTCTGGGCGCCGCGCGCAGCACCGCCGCCACGATCGAGCTGTACGAGCCGATCGGCGACAAGGCACTCGTCGCGTTCCGTAAGGAATTCCAGAACGATGGCTTGGGCACGCAGACCCAGAGCGGGAATATCGATTTCTCCTATCATATCGCGCCCTATCTGCATTTGTATCTCGAGTCGGCGATGGCCCAGAACGCGACGCCCACATGGAGCTATATGCTCTGGTGGACGGTGCCGCTCCAGCGCGCGAGCGAGCCTGTCCCCACGGAAACCGCCGCAGCGGCGACTCCGTCGCCTGCCCCAACCGCTGTTTCGGCACCAGATATCGTCGTTCCAGCGCCCAATACGGCCGCCTCGGCGCCAATCGCGGTGGTTGAGCAACCGGTCCTGAACGTTAGCGCTTCAAACTGGAAATTTGCACCCGCCACCATCACTCTGCACGTCGGCCAAACCACGCGCCTGAGTCTTACGAGTACTCAAGGCGTCCACGGCCTCCAGTCCCAAGATCTCGGCATTCCGCTCACCGCGATGGAGCCCGGCAAGTTCGTGACGATAGAAGTAACGCCGAAGAAGGCCGGCACGTACGTGCTGCACTGCGCAATCCTTTGCGGTCCCGGGCACGAGCACATGGTGCTCACGGTCATCGTTACGAACTGAGCCACCACCGACTATCGAAAGGTTCCAACGTGAAACTTCTACCCGCCGCCTTCATCATCGCCCTCACGGCCTCGTCGATCGTTCCGGCGATCGCGAGCGAGCCGCAAATACACGTATATGCCAAGAACTTCGCGTTCGTTCCGGCGACGATAACGCTGAAAGTGCACCAACGCGCGAAGTTGGTCTTCGTCGGCAAGGGAACCCACGGCATTACGATCCCAGATATCGGCCTGAACCGACTCGTAGTTATCGGCACCAAACCCTCGATCGTCGAAGTGACTCCGGGACGCATCGGCACCTTTGTGGCTCGTTGCGCCATTTATTGCGGGATAGGCCACTGGAAAATGGTGCTCAAGGTGAAGGTCGTCAAGTAAAGCACTGCCCCGTCACCTGAGGCGGCCTCCACGTCCTTTGGGACGTTCGTGGACGCCTGGATGGATGATCCGGGGATAGATCGATCCAAGTCGGCCTGCGTGCGCGCGCGGCGGGAACACGCGCATCGTTCGCGCTTTTTCCGAACGCCGGGCATGGCTCGCGGTCGTGACCGCGCCGGTCGAGTGCCACGCGCGACGAGAAGGCGATGATACAGACCCATACCTGGAATGCCGCACCCGGCTTTTTTGATCTCATGACGCATTGGTCGCGCGGCGTCGCCGGCACGCCTTAAGCGAAGCGCTCGCTCCACCGCGCCTTCAACGTACGATCCCAAACGCATACCACCAGCCGGTGTAGTTAGATCGGCGATAGACGACCGTGCGCGTCGCACCGCGATGGGTGTAGCCTTCCACCCCACTGTCGTGGGCGAGCATCACACCGAAGGCACGAGCGATGTCCGGCGAGAGCTTACGCGCTTCGAGGAATATCTGCTTCTGATCCCAGTTGATCCCGATCAACGCGTCGGCGTTGAACGAAAAGAAGATATCGCTCGCGTCGAGTCCCATCTCTTGCTTCATGAGTTTGCTCAGCGAGTCGAGGTAGATAGCTGCGACGACGAGGCCGGTCACCTTCCCACTCGGGTCCTTCACCGGCACCGCGATGTTCGCGACCGGTCTGCCGGTCGAGCGGCTCAGCACCATCTCTCCGACCACCGTCGACCCGGCCATAGCCGTCTTGAAATAGGGACGATCTGCGATGTTCACCGTCTGGCGTCCGAGCGCGACTGTCCAGAACGAGCCGTCGGCCTTCACGTACGCAAGGCCCGCCTCGACGTTGACTTTGCCGGCGCTCGCGAGGAGCGGCTTGATCCGGCTCCAGTCGCCGGAGCGTGCTTCTTCCGACGCGGCCACCAGATCGAGCGAGTCTTCCATCGTCCGGATATGCCCATCGGAGATCGCCATCAAGGACGAGATGACCACGCGGGCATCCACGGTAAAGGGCGCCGGCGACACGGCCGCAACGGCAGTTGAGGGGAGCAGCGCGGCAACGCAGAGCGCCGCGAGCAACATACGAAGCTTCATGCGGTGAGGCTTCGCGGTCGGAGCGTCGGCTCTTTGTCCGACGCCACGCGTTCAGGCGCGCCTAACCACGAACGGGCGGACCAACTGCGCGACCAGTCCGCACCAAGCCGCGCTCCCGGCGAGCGTCGCGCCCAGCGCGAAGGGTTGCGACACCCACCAGATCCCGGCGATCGTCCACAGGCCGAAGATGGCATATCCCAGTCGGGTGGCGTTCATCGTGCCGAGGGTCGGGATGTTCCGCGCACCTTCGCCCTGCGCGCGCACGATCCACCAGATGAACGGCACGATACGTTGGATATAGCCGACGATCGCGCTCCCGACGAACAACCACAGCGCACAGGCGACCGCCGCCGGCGCCTGCCCGAGCACTACGTACGCCGCGGCGGCCACCGCGCCGGCAGCCGAGAGCGCGGCGAACAGGAACGTCTCGCGTTGGTAGGCGGGATTGCGACGCATTCCGATGCGCGCTACGCCCAGCGCGAAGAAGAGCGCCGCTGCCAGCATCGCATATGCGCCGACGGTCAGGTTCCACAGCGCCACGAACGCAGCAAGGGCGATCGCCAACGTCGAAAGCGGCGCGAGCCTTTCGTCATCGACGCGCTCGAACATCCGCAACAGGCGCTGCGAGACGGCCGCGATCAACGTACCGAAGAATCCCGCGATCCCGAGGATCGGGTGGAGGGCAAGCGCGGTACCCGGAGGCCTGCCCTGCGCGAACGCACCTGCAGCGACGATTCCGGCGGCGACCGTCGCCACCAACCAGAGCGACGCGAGGGCCGCCATCCGCGGAGGCGGCGTGCCCTTCTTCCCCCAAAGCGTTGCCAACAGGTTGCCCGCCTGCAGCACCACGCCGAGACCGACGAGGGCTCCCGCGATGCCGACGACTTCGAACCATCCGCACTCGAAACCCGCGACCAGACCGATCGTACCGGCGACCTGGAACGCGAAATGCACAAACCCCGCAGCGGGGAAGCGCAGCGCCGATCCACCGATGACCGGCACGAACTGGTAGAGCGCGCCCATCGCGATCGAGGCGAAGGCACCCACCGCGGCCAAGTGCAGCAATGCGAGCGGTGCCCAGGCTCCCGCGCTACCGGCGATCGCCACTCCGAGCGCGAGGATCCCGAACGCGAAGAAGCCGAGCGGCAGGGTCGGCGGTGGCATCGATCCGTGCGACGTACGCGCCGCCATCAGATCGGGCCGTCGTAGATACAGGGTGACGGCCGCTTTTGCGGGTGCCGGATGGCCGTCATGAAATCTTCGAAGAGCGCCCGGTGCCCGATGTCGTTCGGATGGACGTCGTCCGGCGTCATGTAGTTCGCGACGTCGTAGAGGCGAGCGTCGCAATGCACGGCAGCAACGTCCACGCCGGCATTGTAGATGGCCGCATTCATGTGGTTCGCAAGGTCGGTGAAACCGCGCCGATAGCTCTTCCAGGGCCCCGCGTTGAGGCGCGCGACGTTCCCCTTGTCGGCGACGTTGATCACCGTCGCGACGACGATTTTCGCTGACGGGACGCGTACGCGAATGGCGTGGATCAACGATGTGAAGGCGGAATCCCAGAGCGGGCCGACGCCGGAGAAGATGCCGGCGGCGTTGGAGAGGTCCGGGTGCATCGAAGCGGCCGTGTAGTAGAGATCGTTCGTACCGATGTAGAGCGTGACGATGGTCGTCTGCAAAGGGATGTTCGGAACCTCATCCGCGAGCACACCTCCGTTCGATCGATACGCCGACCCCGACCCCGACACGCCCGTGAAAATCGCGTTCGGCTCCGGGATCAGCGTCTCGCGTTGTATTCCGAGGTTCGTCCATCGCGCGCCGAGCGCGCGGGCCAGAAGAGCGGCGTAGCTCGTCGTCTCCCTATCCGATGCCCCGATTCCGTAGGTGATCGAATCTCCAATCGTCGTCAAGTACGGCTGTGGCGAAGGTGCCGGAGGCTGCGAAAGCGGCGAAGCCGGCGACGCAAACCCCGCACCGACACCGCACGCGCAGAGAGCCACGATGAACCCTGCACCGAACGAGAATCGCATGTCCCGGACGTTGTTCGTCCGTTCGCGCCCGTCCTATCACGATGCTCGACAAACCGCACGCCCACGGCGCGCTGGAGCTCAGCCGCTCTGCGTAAACCGTTCGCTCCAGCGGATCCTCCCGGTCACCTGCATGATGATGAAGAGCGTGATGATGATGCCGATCGTGATCGATAGTCCGCTCCAGCCTTCGTTGAAGAGCGCCCACGAGAACAGGATCAGATAGACGAGTTGTGCGAGCGCGCTTTCGACGGCGGCGAACCGCCAACCGGCGACCAGCCGGAGATACGAGATCGTGAGGAACATCGAGACCACCGAGCAGATCGCGAACGCCACGCCAAGCGGAATGCGATCGACCAGATACGCGAACAGCAGATGGAACGCGAAGAACGCGGCCGCCAGGAAGAAATAGTTGACCGGGTGCAGGTCCACATTGCGCAGCGTGGTGACGACCAGCATCACGAAGAGGTAGAAGAGCAATGCGACCGGCGCCCAGAACGTGATGCGCTGCGCGAGCGGCCCCGGCTGGAGCGGATACGGGATCGCCATCCCGATGCCGTTCGCGGTGACGATCGAGCCGTACGTCCAGCGCAGCTTCTTCCCGCGTTGATAGTCGTCTTCGTTCACCGGGAGGAGCGTCTGTGCCGGGAAATCGATCGCGGCGAAGTCGGTCGTCATGGTCATATCGAAGTTATTGACGGGCCGGACGCCATCCCCGAAGCGGTACTGCCACGATCCCATACCGCGCGAGCGATATCCGATCTCGATGGTCGTCTGTTGGCCGGGAGCGAGATCGAACGGGACGTACCCTTGACTGATCGCGGGTGCGTCGCCGATCGGTTTACCGCCGATCGCGCACGTGAGGTCGGAGTAGGTCCCCTCGGATGAGGGAAACGGAAAGTGCAGCGAGAGCACGCGCTTGTCCGTGAGGTTGCGAACCGTGTACCGCGCGGCGAAGCGGACGTTGTAGAGGTTGTACCAGAGCAGCCCTTTTTGCCGCTGCTCGAGCTGAAGATCGACCTTGATATTGCTCCCGTCCAGGGGCACGACCGCATCAGCCTTCCCGACGCGGCCGGTGACCGAAGGCGGCAGCTGCGTCTGCGACGAGCCCCACTGCGCGGTCAGTCTCTCGATCTGACCCGAGTCCGACTGATCGGTCCTGAGCAGAAGCGTGTTCCCGAGGATCAACCAGGCGACGCTCGCCCCAAGGAAGATAACGGCGATCGCGACGAGGCGCTTGGTCACGTAAGAAACCTCCGGGCTGCCCAGTAACTCTGCATTGCAAAGTCTTATGTACTTTGTACCACAGAGTTACTGGGACCGCAAGGCCCTGGCTAGGCGGGGACCGTGGCCCCTGCCGCGGGAGCGAGCTTGGCGAACCGCGAGGCGGAGCGAGGCCAGTCCGCGAGCAGTGCTCTCGCGTGGGCGGATCGGGTGTGGGCGAGGTGGTCGCGTAAGAGCCGCTCGAGGAGCGGGGCGTCGGAATCGGTGGGGGCCATCGGCGGCCCATCACCCTGGAGGACAAACGCGATGCCGCCGGTCATGCCGCTGGCGAGATTGCGGCCGGTCGGGCCTAGGATCGCGACGACGCCGGCGGTCATGTACTCGCAAGCGTGATCGCCGGCGCCCTCGACCACAAGACGCGCGCCGCTGTTGCGAACGGCAAACCGTTCGCCCGCGGTGCCCACGATGAACGCTTCGCCGCCGCGGGCACCGTAGAAGCACGTGTTCCCGACCGCGGGCTGCGCCGGGTCGCCGTTGCCGAGCACCACGATCCGCCCGCCGTCCATGCCCTTGCCGACGTAATCGTTCGCATCTCCATCGAGCTGCAGGGCGATGCCGTCGGTGAGGAACGCGCCGAAACTCTGGCCTGCCGTACCACGGTACGAAAGATGATGCGCTTCCGGCCGCTCGCCGCGCGCACGTGCAAGCACGAGTTCGTGCGCCAGGCGCGAACCGACGGCGCGATCTTCCGGCACGATTCGCACGGCCTCGCGCGAAGGCTTCTCGCGCTCGTCGAGATGCGGCGGCGCCGCATCGACCGCCCGGGATGCGACATCCGAACTGGTCGCAAGCGCGAGCAGCTCGCCCAGATCCACCGCTGCGAAGAGCGGGTTGTCGAGCTCCTTGGCCTGAAGCAGGTCGCGCCGTCCGCGGATCTCCGCGAGCGATCGCGCACCGAGCGCTGCCAGCCGGCGTCGCACGTCGCGCGCGACGAACGTGAAGAACGACGCGCCTTGCTCGGGCGTCGCGACGAACTTCTTCCGGAGCGCTTCGTCTTGCGTGGCGATGCCGACCGGGCAGGTGTTCTTGTGGCATTGGCGTGCGTAGATACAGCCGAGCGCGACCAGCAACGCGCTTCCGAACGTGAAGCGATCCGCGCCTAGGAGCGATGCCACGATCACGTCGCGACCGGTCTTCAATCCGCCGTCCGTGCGCAGGATCACGCGCTCGCGCAGACCGTTCGCGACGAGCGCGTCGTGGACTTCGGCGAGACCCAGCTCCCAGGGCAGGCCGGCGTGCTTGATCGAACCGAGCGGCGATGCGCCCGTGCCGCCGTCGTGGCCGCTGATGTGGATCACATCCGCACCGGCCTTTGCCACGCCGGTCGCGACCGTGCCGATGCCGCCTTGCGCGACCAGCTTCACCGCGACGCGCGCTTGCGGAGCGACCCGCCGGAGATCGTAGATCAACTGTGCGAGGTCTTCGATCGAATAGATGTCGTGATGCGGCGGCGGCGAGATCAGCGACTGTCCGGGCGACGCACCGCGCAGACGCGCGATCGCGACGCTCACCTTGCTCGCGGGGATCTGGCCGCCTTCGCCGGGCTTGCTCCCCTGCGCCATCTTGATCTCGATCTCGTCCGCGCTCGCCAGATACGCGGCCGTAACGCCGAAGCGCGCGGACGCGATCTGCTTGATGCGCGTATGCGCGGGGTGGGCGCGGTCGTACTGGTCGCTCTCGATCCCGCCCTCACCGGAGTTGGCGATCGCACCCGCCATGGTCGCGGCCTCCGAAACGGCCGCATGTGCTTCCGGTCCCAGCGCTCCAAGCGACATCGCGGCGGCCGCGAACGAGCCGGCGATCTCGCGTTCGCCCGCGACGTCGTCCACGTCGAGCGGATCGCCGAGTGCGCGAACCTCGAGCAGATCCCGAACGGCCACCGGCTCGCGCGCCTCGATCGCGTCGGAGAGTTCCTCGTAAGCGGCGTAGTCGCGGCGCAGGGCGCTCGCGCGCAAGACCTTGATCACGTTCGGCGCGAACGCACGGCGCACGCCGTCGCGCCGAAAACGGAAGCCGCCGCGATCGCGGAGCGGCTCGTCGAGCGCGTTCGCGTCGGCGTGCCAGGCACGCGCGTCGCTCTCGAGGACGTCGAAGCCGATCGCCGGCAGATGGGCGCGCATCGCCGGGAAGCAGCGGTCCACCACGTCGCGCGCGAGCCCCAGCGTCTCGAATGTCTGCGCGCCGATGTACGAACGGAGCGTGCATATCCCGAGCTTGGCGAGGATCTTCATCAATCCGCTGCGGACCGCGGCCAGGTAGTCACCGGTCGTGCCACGCTCGCCTGCGACGCGCAGCGCGAGCCACGGCGCGACCACGTTCGCCCCGGCAGCAAGCGTGGCTGCGATCGAATGGGCGTCGCGCGCGAATCCGTCGGCTACGACGACGGACGACTGCATGCGGAGTCCCTCCGCGACCAAGCGCTGATGCACGGCGCCCGCCGCCAGGAGACCCGCCACCGCCGCACCGCCGGTCCGGTTATCGAGCACGATCAAGGTCGCACCGGCACGCACTTCGTCGACGGCCTCCTCGGCGATCGCATCGAGGCGCGCGTCCAGCGTTGCGTCGTCCAGCACGAGCCCGATATCGTGGCGCACCAAGCGTTCGTCGTCGCACAGCGCGTCGAAAGATGCTTCGTCCAGGATCGCGCTCTCGAGCACGACCGCGGAGAGCGGCGATGCGACCTCGCCGTGCACGCCGCCGCATCCGACGAACGAGCGCATGTCGAAGACCAGCGCCTCGCGGAGCGGATCGATCGGCGGATTGGTCACCTGCGCGAAGCGTTGGCGCAGATACGCGTGCACCGGTTCCCGCCCTTGCAAGAACGAGACCGCCGCATCGTCGCCCATCGAAGAGACCGGCTCGCCCGCACCCGATGCCATCACCGCGACCAGGTCTTTGACATCTTCGGCGGCATAGGCGAACCTGCGCAGGTCACCGAGGGTTGCCGCCGGCGGTGCCGACGGGGCCGGCGACTCGAAACGCCAGGCGCGTACCGTCGCACGGAAATCGGCACGTTCGCGACGTTCCGCGCGGAACCGCGCCGGCGACGTGATCTCGCCCTTCTCGACATCGACCACGATCCGCTCGCCCGGTCCGAGCCGGCCGCGTTCCACGATCGGGTCGTCGACGAAGTCCACCACGCCGGCCTCCGAAGCGGCGAGCACCTTCCCGCTCTGCGTGCGACACCAGCGCAACGGGCGGAATCCGCTCCGATCCAACGCCGCGCCGAGCAGACCCATATGATAGAACACGATCGCCGCCGGACCGTCCCAATGCTCGACCGTCGGCAGATGCGCGTCGTAGTAGGCTTGGAGACGATCGTCTTCGGGTTCGACCGCCGCGCCGAGCAATAGATCGACCGCATCGCCGATGGTGTAGCCGCCGTCGAGCATCGCGTCGACCGCGATGTTGAAGTCGTGCGAATCGCTCCCACCCACGCCGACGTCGATCCCGCGGGCACGTAGCCACGCGCGGTTGCCGTCGATGGTGTTGAACTCGCCGTTATGCGCGATGTGGCGGAACGGTTGCACCAGACGCCACGACGGTGACGTGTTCGTGCTGAAGCGCTGATGGAAGAGCGCGAACCGGGAGCGGCAGAGCGGATCGCGCAGGTCGGCGTAGTAACCGGCCAGGTCGTCCGAGGAGAGCAACGCCTTGTAGACGACCGATCCGGCCGCAGCGCTCACCAGGGCGGCGACCGGATCTTTGAAGGTCGCGAGCGCCTTTCCGACCGACGCGTAGGCGCGCCGCATGCGATGCGCGCGGTCGCCCTTGCCGATGTCGACGATCAGTTGCTGGTACTGCGGTTGCGTCCGGAGCGCATACTCGCCGAGTGCCTCGGCGTTGATGGGCGGCGTGCGCCAGCGGAGCGGTTGGAGCCCGACCGACCGCGCGGCCTGTTCGATCGCGAAGCGCAGCGCCGTCGCCCGGGCTTGCGCGAGCGGGAGAAACACGCCGATCGCCGCTACGCTCGCCTCATCGACGTGGATGCCGTTGACCGCGAGGTCACGCCCGAACAGCGCGCGCGGCGTATCCAGCATCACGCCGGCGCCGTCGCCGGTCTTCCCGTCCGCCGCCCGCGCGCCGCGGTGGGCCATCCGTGCGACCGCTTCGAGCGCGTAGGCCACCACCTGGTGCGACGGCTGTGTCGAAAGGTCGGCGAGGAATCCGACGCCGCAGGCGTCGTGCTCGGTGTCGTCGCGAGGGTCGGCCACGTTGCGCTCTCAATGCTCGGATAGAAAAAGAGCGCGGCCCCTCATCTGTGTGGATGAGGAGCCGCGCTTGGTGGTGTGAATCTCGGGATCCGACCGGTCTATCGGATCCTATCTCGCGCGCTGCCCATCCATCCGATCCGCTTCATAAGCAGACCGGGAATAATAACTCGCTTGGACGGCAGCGGGCGATTCATATTCCGCGCATGGTATCACGCACCGAGGGCCAGGTCAAGCGATGCCTACGTCCGGCGCCAGACGAGGACGCTCTGGGTACCCCAGATGTACGGCGGCATGGTATGGATCGTCAAGGTGTTGCCATCGAGCTCGTAGCCGCGTTTGAGCGTCACGCCGACCAGGTTGGTGAAGATACTCGTCTCGACATGATGGAGCACGTGATCGCTGTGCACTTCATATCGGCCGGCGTAGGCGAGAAAATTATGCACGGCCTCTTGGCGTTCGGCATTGGTCGAGGTGGCCGCATCGGGCGAGAGGAACGGCGGCCGATGCGCCGCAGCGAGCGTCGCCGAGACGCGCCCACTCGCGGTGTAGATCAGATAGCCGACGGGATTCGGACCGAAGCGCGGTTCGAACTCGCCATCCGGGACGCGCTCCACGAACGATTCAAGGGCCCACGCACCGATGACGCCATCTGCCGAAGCCGCTCGGCCGATCGAGGGTACGACCGCCGCCAGCCCCGCCGTGGCAAGCCCACCGAGTAGGAGCTTGCGCGAAATGAGTTGATCCATGAATCGTCGTCCTCGCTTTGATAAGGTAGATTTCACGTTGTCTTGGAGGCCGGGCTCCAATAACCCGGCCATTCGACGGAAACCGCCGCCTCGTAGAGACCCTGCGCATCGTCCGATCCGACGAGGAGGCTGACCTTGGTCCCGACGCGGGCGCGAAGCACGCGAGCGTTGCGAACGAGTAGCCGGTCGAGATACTTCGCTTCGGGAAGCCAGTCGGACTTCTGAGCGTTGCACCGCGCGCAGGCCGGGACCAGATCCCAGAGCGGATCCTCGAGTAGGAAGCTCCAGGGGATCACGTGATCGACGACCGCGCCGTTCTCCGCCGTGAAGGCGCGCTCGCAGTAGAAGCATGCGCCGGTGCCGTCGTCGGTCAGCAGCTTGAGATACTTGACGAGCGCTCCGCGCTTGGCTCCGTCTCGCGCGACCTTCTGGATGATCCGCGGAGCCAAGCGATTACAACCTTCGAGATAGTTCGCCCAATGATAGTTCGCGATGAGTTCGAGCGTGTTGCCGTGTTCGCGGATGAAACGACTCGATGCGGCGGTGAGGGCGATCGCGGCGGAACCCTTCCTCCAGACGTAGAGGGGCTGCATATCGAGAGGCTTGCTGCGATGGAAGAGTTCTAATACGTTGATCGCCAAGACGCGCGACATGGAGGTTTCGACCCGACGCCGCCCATCCGGAGGAAGATCGGAAAATGCGCGCGCGTCGTACTCTGTCGAAAGCGCGCGCAACCGTCGGACCACCTCGGCTTCCTTGCCGATCACCGCCGCTTGGCGAAGATGGTAGACGACGGTCTGATTCCAATACATCTTCGCGATCTCGTGCCCCAGCTCGAGTAGCGGAATCTCCAAGGCGTCGTTCTTACGGCTGGCGCGGACCAGCGCTTTCAGAAGCGCCGGCTTGTAGGTCGTCGACATCGTGGCATGCCGCATCAGTGCGGCCACCTGACTAACGCTGTAGGCGGGCACGCTTACGGCTATTGTCCGGCTCGATCCGCTAGTCCCTTAGCTCAGGCCGGTCGCGGGCTTTCTCCGCGCGCGTGCCGAAGCGCGCGGCATGAAGATTTCGCTTTCCGCCCTCCTCTGCGCGACGGTGCTCGCGTTGTGCGCGGTCGCGCCCGCGATCGCTGCACCGCGTGCGTGCACGAAGCTCGTGCTGACCGGGCACCCGACCTATCCGCCGGTGGCGTGGGCCGACGGCGCGACGTTGCACGGCGCCGGTATTCGGGTGGTCGAGCGTCTCGCGAAAGATGCCGGCATCCCGATCACGGTCATCAACGAAGGTAGCTGGGATGCGGCGCAAGCCGCGGTCAAGTCCGGCAAGGCCGACGCGATCGTCGGTATCTATCGCACCCAGGCGCGCCTGCCGTTCTACGACTACGTCCAGCCCGCGATCGCTCCGGATCCGTCGGCCGTCATCGTGCGCGCCGGGAATCCGTTCGTCTACAACGGCTGGAGCAGCTTGATCGGCAAGAAGGGTGCCGTCAGCAAAGGCGAGGCCTACGGGCACGCATTCGATACGTTCATGCACGAACGCCTGACGATGCAAGAAGTCACCGGCTTCGCGGGCGTCTATCAAGCCTTGCTCGACAAACAGGCCGACTATGGCCTGGTCGGCTACTACGCCGCGATCGCCGACGCGCCGGCGACCATTCACATCGCCGAGAAGAACTTCGTTACGGAAGGCTTGTACCTGGCGTTCGGCAAGGGTTCGCCGTGCGGCGCGCGGCTCTCGGCCGCATTCTCGAAAGACATCACGCGCCTCATCGCCGCCGGAACAGTGAAGCAGCTCTTCGATGCCAGCCTCGAGGAATACAAGGCCACGAAGCGCTAAGACGCGGTCGCTCGAACGTACGCTTCTTGCTCCGGCGTCTCGATGGCGCCGGGGCGCGCGGCACGAACGCGCGCGATCGCCGCGTCCGGCGGCGTTCCGAGTTCGACCAACATGCGCGCGGCGATCGTCCCGGATCGCCCGAGTCCCCCACGACAATGCACCAGCACCCGCCCACCGTCGCGCAGGATCGCTTCCAGACGCGGCCCAGCGCTCTTCCAACCTGCCTCGAACGCCGCGTCGGGGATCGAGAGGTCGCGGATCGGCAGATCGATCCACGTCATGCCGTAGCTCTCGACGGCGGCACCGAGCTCGGTCACGTGCAGCTCCACCATCTCCGCGACCTCGAGCAGCGTGAGCACCGCGCGCGCCCCCCAATCGCGGATGCGGCAGACATCGATATCTACATTCCGCTCGGTCGGCCCGGTCATCGCGTGCGGATCGATCTTCCCCGGGCAGATCGTGATGCCGATCAATCCCGGCCCATCGTCGACCGCGACCTCCGCGATCCGCAGCGGACTGTTCTCGCTCGTCTTGAGCGCCGGCTCGTTCATCAGGAGCCCTTCGGCGCTCCCCGCTTAAATGCCACCCGTATGGCACCCTCACGGTGCAGAATGCGGGCATGTGGTTCCCTCAGATGGCCCAGCCGGGCCGATATGCGGTGGTCGATGTCGAGACGACCGGCTTCAGTCCAGCCTCGGACCGGGTCGTGGAAGTCGCCTGCGTCGTCATCCAGGACGGGCGAGTCGAACGCCGCTGGAGCACTCTGGTCAATCCGGAGCGTCCGATCCCGGTGTATGCGACCGGCGTCCATGGGATCGCCGACGAAGACGTCGCGCAATCGCCCACCTATGCCGAGGTAGAAGGCGAGCTCTTCGCGCTCTGCGACGGCGCCACGGTCGTCGCGCACAACGCCGCCTTCGACCTGGGCTTCCTGACCGCGCTCCAACAGCGGCCCGTCATCTGCACGCTCGCACTCGCACGGCGCGCGTTCCCGCACGCGCCGAATCACAAGAACCAGACGCTGCGCACCTATCTCGGCATCGATCGCGATCCGATGCTTCGCGGGCTCGAGGCGCATCGTGCCCTCGCCGACGCGCAGGTCACGGGCGCGATTCTCCTTCGCTGCCTCGACCGACTCGCACCGAGGGCCGCATGAGCGACGCCACCGATTAGTCCACCCGTTCGAGCGTGAGCGTCGCGGCGCCGATGGGACGATGCCACGTGACCTTCTTGCCTTTGCGCGCTCCGAGCAATGCCTGCGCGAGCGGCGAACTATAGCCGATCGCGCCCGAGATGGGATCCGACTCTTCGTCATTGACGATCAGGTAACTCGACTCGGCGCCGCGCTCGTCGCGCACGTGTACCCGCGACCCGAACCCCGCTACGCCGGCTTTCGAGCGGTCGAGAACGACGGCGCGCTCGCGCTTCTCTTCATCGAGATGCGCGAGCGCGTTGTCGAGAACGTAGTAGGGGACGCGGGCCGAAACGATTGCGGGTTCCGGCCGGTCCTCATCGTCTTTGACGAAGGCGCGGCTCACCGCACCGGCGGAGCGTCCGACGCCGCGGGCGCCGGAGTCGCGGCCGCGCCGCCACCGTCGTTCGCTTCGATCTGGTTGGTGATGTCGAAGTTGTCCATGTGCTTGACGGCGGTGAACGTGCCGGTGATGGTCACGATGGCGCCATCGGTGACGCCGACCTTACCGTGTGCGTAGATATGCACGCACTTGGTCTCACAGACGTCGAAGAGCGTGTAGTCGTTGCCCTTGCGCGAGGTCTTCTGTTTGACGTCGGCGACCGTCCCGTGGACCTGAACGGCCTTGCCGTCGAACGCGCTCGGGTTGGCGATGATGGCGTCGATCGAATCGGCCGCGAGGACCGGGGCCGTGAGCAGCGCACAAGCGCCGATAAATGCGATGAACCGCTTGGTCATTCTTAGGTCAATCCTTCTCGCGGCTTAGTCACCGCAGCAGTTGGCGATCAGTTGCCCGCACCGGACGCAGAAGACTTTGCACTTCTTGTAGGTGATGTCGGTGCCGCCACAGCGGAAGCAACGCAGACCGTCCATGAACCGCGCTTCGCCGCTCCGGGGCGGGCACCCGCTTCCCACACGGAGAAGCGGCCCGCATGAGCCAAGATATCGCCGTCGCGTACGCCAAACGGCACCAGCTGGCGGGCCTCCTGATCGTCCGCGACGGCGAGACCGTCTTCGAGGAGTACGACTCCGGCTGGAACGCGGAGAAGGCGCACGCGATCTATAGCGGGACCAAGAGCTTCTGGGGAACGATGGCGCTCTGCGCGCAGACCGACGGTATCCTCGACCTCGAGGAGACCGTCGGCGCGACTTTTCCGATCTGGGACCAGGACGAGAAGCGCCGCGCGGTGACGCTACGCATGCTGCTCGACCTCACCTCGGGGATCGGCTTCGGCGGCCTCGGCAATGCCGTCCCGAACTACGAGAAGGCCTTGCAGGTCGCGGTCAAAGACGTCCCCGGTTCGACCTTCACGTATGGCGGCATTCCGCTCCAGGTCTTCGGCGCGGTACTCGCCCGCAAACTGGAATCGCGCGGGCAGACCCCGCACGAATATCTCAAAGCGCGCGTGCTCGATCCGATCGGCGTGAACTACGAGTCGTGGCGCACGCTCGCCGACGGCACGCATCCGCTGCCGACCGGCGTCTACATCACGGCACGCGAGTGGGCGAAGTACGGCGCGTTCGTGGCGGCCGGCGGATTCGATGAGGCGCTACGCGGATCCGATGCGAATCCGCGCTACGGCCTAGGCTGGTGGCTCGGCGCGAAGGATGCGCCCGAGGATCTGTTCTACGCGAGCGGCTCCGGCGGTCAGGCGATGTACGTCGTCCCGTCGCAGAAGCTGGTCGTCGTCCACTTCGGCCAGAAAGCCACCTACAACCACAAAGCGTTCCTGAAACGCCTGTTCGCGTAGGCGGCTTGTTATGCCGTCCGCGATGGGGCTAGCAGAACAAGTCGTCGAGGGCTTTGACGTTGATGGTGTCGGTGGCCATGCCCAGGAGCGGGAGGTGCCACGACTCTTCGATCGTGCGCAGCACCGAGTAGTGGTTGTACTTGATCTGACCCGCGAAGCCGCGCTTGACCGGATCGCCGATCGCGATGAACGGGCTCAAGCCGCCGCCGTATTGGCCGCCGGCCGGGAAGAACGACGACCCCGGCGGGACGAACGGCGAGTTGCAACAGGCGTCGGCGTTGAGCCAGCCGCCGGTCGCCTTGTCACCATTGTAGTCGGTCTCGTCCGTCATCACGAAGATCACGGAGTTCTTGGTCCAGGCCTTCGAAGCGGTGATCTTGGCGACCCATTGACCGACGAAGGCATCGCCGTCGACGCGCAGTTTCATATCGTTGGAATACGGGCACTCGTCACCCGGCTGACCGTGCATGTCGCGACAGACGTTTGGTGAGATCCACACGTACTGCGCGATCTTGCCCTTTTTCAGATCGGTGTCGAGCTGGGTCAGCGGCACGTCGTGCTTGAGCCGCGCCAGGTTCGTCCGGATGTCGCCGAAGAGCACGAACGGATTGTGTCGCGCGACGTAGAGCGCCTTGTTCGGATCGGTCGGATAGTAGGCGCCCATGAAGCCCGAGTACGGCATCGACTCCATGTAGGCCGTCCACGAGATGTGGGCCGCCTCGAGCTGGTCGACGATGTTCACGTGATCGAAGCGCTGGGCCGGATCGTCGCTGTTCGAGTACCAGTTATTGCCGGAAGTGATCGCGATGTAGTTCGGCAGGCTCGGGTGGGTGACGCCGTAGTACGCGGCGGCGTACGCGTACTTCTTGGCGAGCGCCGAGATGTGCGGTGCGGCCGCGTTCCCGATCACGCTCTGCTGGCTGTGGTTCTCGAGCATGATGATCACGATGTGATCGAACTTGGGCACTTTTGCCGCGGCCGGCGCGCAGAACAGGGCGCACGCGGCTACGACCGAGAGAGCCATTCCAAAGAAGCGTTTCAAGCTATTCCATCCTTCGTGATTCGGCCACGGCGGCGGCGAACGCCGACTCGCCTTTGGTCAGTTCGTGGTAGAGGGCGATGATCGAGGCTTTGCCCGTGACGTCCAGGCGCCACCAGGCCAGGCCCGCGGCGTCGCCGGGTTTGACGTCGTACTTCGGCGCGAGGGCATCCAGATACGGACGGATCTTCTGGGCGGCATGGACGCTCAGCACCCAATCGTGATCGCTCAGGAAATTGACGAACGACTCCATAGGCGGCAGGTTCGGGAGCGCGTCGCGCCCGTTCGCATCGCGCTTGAGCAGGCCGTATTCGTATGGATCGACGCCGGCTAGCAGGGCCGCGGCGGCGCACCAGGTCGCGACCTTTTTCTCGTCTCCGAGCGAGGGCGCCGCGTGCGCCGAGAGCAGCACGGTCACGAAGCGCGCGTCGTGCCCGCGCACGATCGCTTCGGCCCCGGAGAGCACGTGGTGTCCGCCGGTATCCCCGATGTTCAGCTCTTTGGTGAACGTGCCGTCGTCGTTGTACTGGAAGACGACCGTCTTCATCACGTCGTGGAAGAGCGCCGCCAGGATGACGGTGTCGCGACTCACCGCGCCGCGCTTATCGAAATAGATGCCGTCGTAGGTGCTCGCGAACTGTTCGGCCATCCGACCGTTGAAGAGTTCGTGCACGAGCAGCCCGCCCGGATAGGCATGATGCGAGTCGTCCGCCGAGCCCGGCGTCGACCAGAACGGTTGGACGGGTCCGGCCCGCTCGGTCCCGCGCGGAAAGATCCCCTCGACCGGGTCGTCGGCCTTCACGAAACCGGCGCGCGCCATCGCGTCGCGCAACGCGACCCGCGACTCGGGCGTCGGATACCGTTTGGCGTATTGCGGCGTCGGATCGTTCAGGAGGGCCGTGCCTGCTCCGCGCATCTTCGCATCGCCGATCGATTTCGCGAGGGCCTGGATCGCGTGGTACTGCGCGCGCACGAACGGCGAGCCGTAGGCGATGTAGGCCGCTCGCTCGTTCGAGGGCGAGAGCCCCTGCGGAACGGGCGGCAATGCGGCGCTACCCGCGATCTTCTGCATCTGATCGAGCGCGCGAGCGGGCTCGGTGAAGAGCGGGAGCGCGGCGATCGCACCGGCGCCGAGGAACGCGGCGCGGGAAAAGCCGGATCGAGAGTCGCTAACGCACATATCCGCGCGCTTCGACGCGAAGGGGGCGCGGCCTCGCGGACACCCCCTTGCTTGGCCCTTCGCGCTTGCCGACCGGTCAAACTTCTCTCAAAAAGCGACACAAACTTCGGCTCCGCCCGTAGAGTAGGGCATATGAAGAATCCTCTCAGGTCGCGCTTTCGCGCGCTCGGAGCTATCGCGGTCGCCATAGCGTGCGTCGCCTTCGCCCAAGCCGCTCGAGCCGCCGACGCCACGCCTCCCGACGTCCCGGATGCGGTCACGCACCACACCATCACCCTGGGCGGCAAGCCCCTGGCCTATACGGCTCGCGCCGGCACGATCACCCTGCGCGGCTCGGATGAAGCACCGACCGCGAAGATCTTCTACACGGCCTACACGGTCGACGGTGCCGCCAACCGGCCCGTCACCTTCCTTTACAACGGCGGCCCAGGCAGCTCGAGCATGTGGCTTCACATGGGTTCGTTTGCGCCGGTCCGCGTGGTCACGTCCAACGGAACGATGACCGGGCCGCCGCCCTACCAGGTCGTCCCGAACGATAAGACGCTCCTAGACAAGACCGACCTCGTCTTCATCGACATGCCCAACACCGGATTCGGACGGATCCTCTCCAATCCGAAGCAGTTCTTCGGGCTGGATGCGGACGCCGCGGCGTTCGCGCAGTTCGTCGAGCGCTACGTGACCAACTTCGGTCGCTGGAACTCGCCCAAGTTTCTCTACGGCGAAAGCTACGGCACCACACGATCGGCCGCCCTCGCCTCGCTCCTCGAACAGAACGGCATCGGCATCAACGGCGTCGTGCTGCAGTCGGTCATCCTCAACTTCGGTCTGGACGACCTGACGACGGCCGGCGGCGGCGATTGGGGCTATATGCTCTACATGCCGACCGAAGCCGCGGTCGCCTGGTACCACAACGCCGTTCCGAACAAGCCCGACCTGGCGGATTGGGTGGCGCAAGCCAAGGCGTTCGCGATCGGCGAGTATAGCGACGCGCTCTCGAAAGGCGCGAACGTCCCGGCCGCCGAGTTCAAAGACGTCGCCGCCAAGCTCTCGCACTTCACCGGTCTGCCGCAGGACTACATCGAAAAATCTAACCTACGCGTTCCGTACTACAAGTTCGAAGGCAAGCTCTTCCAGAACAGCGGCCAGATCGTCGGACG
>JBEPVY010000034.1:0-19553 GCA_041690835.1 Vulcanimicrobiota bacterium
AACCGACCGACGAGATCTGCGTGAACTGCGGCAAGCCGATGGTCATCAAGACCGGCCGCTTCGGCCGCTTCATCTCGTGCACCGGCTATCCGGAGTGCAAGACGACCAAACCGATCCTCAAAGATACCGGCGCCAAGTGTCCCAAAGACGGGGGCTCGATCGTCGAACGCCGCTCCAAGAAGGGCCGGACGTTCTTCGGTTGCGCGAACTATCCGAACTGCGACTTCGTCTCGTGGGATCGGGTGATCGCCGAGCCGTGCCCGGTCTGCGGCTCGTACGTGACCGCCAAGTCGCGTCGCGGCGGCAACGTGTTGCTCGAATGCGCCGCGAACAAGGAGCACGACGTCTCCGCGCTCGGCGCAAAACAGGAGTCGGCGGAGCAAGAACCGGCCGACGCCTAGCGTGCCCGTGCAGCGCCCTTCGAGACGCTCGCTGCGCTCGCTCCTCAGGATGACACGATGGAACGTTTGACGGTGATCGGTGGCGGACTGGCCGGATGCGAGGCGGCGTGGCAGGCGGCGAAGCGTGGGGTTGCGGTCGATCTGTACGAGATGCGGCCGACCCGGAGCGGGCCGGCGCACCAGACCGGCAATCTCGCGGAGCTGGTCTGTAGCAACTCGTTGCGCGGTGCGGCGCTCGAGAACGCGGTCGGACTGCTGAAGGAAGAGCTCGCGCGGCTCGACTCGGTCATCATCGTCTCGGCCCGCGAAGCGGCGGTGCCTGCCGGCGGCGCGCTCGCGGTCGATCGGGTGCTCTTCGCCCAAGCCGTCGAGAATCGGATCGCTTCGCAACCGCTGATCACGCTGCACCGCGAAGCGGTCGACACGATTCCGCTCGATCGACCGGTGGTGGTCGCATGCGGGCCGTTGCCCAGCGACGAGATGCTCGCGAGCATCGACGCCTTGGTCGGCGAGCGGATGCACTACTTCGATGCGGCCTCGCCGATCGTGGCGGCCGACTCGCTCGACGAGACCCAGATGTATCGCAAGTCGCGCTACGAGAAGGGCGACGGCGACGACTATATCAACGTGCCGCTCGACCGCGAGCAGTACGCGCAGTTGATCCACGACCTCAAGACGCTGCCGCGCCACCAGCCCAAGGGCTTCGAAGAAGACGCCAAGACGAAGTACTTCGAAGGCTGTCTGCCGGTCGAAGAGATGGCCGACCGTGGCGAGGAGACGCTGCGCTTTGGTCCGCTCAAGCCGGTCGGCTTGCGCCATCCGGTGACCGGCATCACGCCCTACGCGGTCGTCCAGTTGCGCAAAGAGAACGCCGAGGGCACCGCCTTCAACCTGGTGGGTTTCCAGACGCGCCTGACCTGGCCCGCGCAGAAAGAGGCGTTCGGCAAACTCCCGGGCCTCGCGAACGCGGAGTGGCTACGGCTCGGCGTGATGCACCGCAACACGTTCTTGGACTCGCCGCGGCTGCTCGATGCTTCGCTCAAATTGCGCGGCCACGACGCGATCTGGTTCGCGGGACAGATCACCGGCGCCGAAGGCTACGTCGAAGCGGCCGCTTGCGGCATGATGACCGGCATCCACGCGGCCCGGGCGATTCTCGGACAACCGCCGGTCGAGTTCCCGCGCGAGACCGCCTTCGGCGCGGTGATCGCGCACTTGCAGAACACGACCACCCACGACTTCCAACCCGCCAACGTCACCTGGGCGCCGTTCCCGGATCTCGAGAAGAAGATCCGCGACAAGAAAGAGCGCCGCGGTCAGATGGCCGAACGCGCCCTTGCCGCTCTCGAACGCTTCAAGAGCGAGATCGCCGCGAGCGGATAGGGGCACGCTCGACGGCAACGGTTGTGCTTGCGCGGATGGATATGTTGATCGGCGACGCTTCATGGGTCAGAATCTCGCGCAAGGTCCCGGGAGAGAACGAGCGACGATATAGGCGTAGGCTGCGAGGATTCCGACGAAGACCCAGAAACGCCATATGCCGGGCGTCGGACGAATGGACCTGAAGAGCGGCGCGAAGCAGATCGCGACTGGCGCGGCCAACAGCGCACCGATCATCGGAGCGAAATACATGCTGCACGAGCCAGCGCCCAGCGCGATCGCCGGTGCCTCAATCATCGTGAAGAGCGCGAACGCTCGTAGCCAGTACGGGTAGGCGCCGGGAGCGCGCCCTTTCTGGATCTCGGATGCGATCAGGAACGCTCCGAGTACCGGTGAAATGATGACGGATGTGAAGATGCAGATGGCGATCATCTAGATGCACGCGCCCCGGTAGGCAACGAATGGGTTGTACGTTCTCGACGTGGGAGTAATAAACGAGAGCGGCACTCCGAGGATGGCCAGGACCGGAATGACGATGGATGCGTAAAGCGCGATCGCGCAACTGTTCGATGCGATCGTGGGCGGGCCGCGACCAGGATGAAAATGCGTAGCCTTAGAGCCACGAACACTTCGGCTCCGGATGAACGCCGATCAGGACGAGGATTACCACGAGAATCGGCAGGCCGATCGCACACACGCAGTACCAGAAGCGTACGTCCGGGTCGCGGACGTCAGGATACGGCCAGTCTCGCGTCGCAAAGATTATCAGCACGAGCGGTAAGGCGATCGTGACGATGAACCCCAGCACGAACGCATAGGCGAGTCCGACCAGCGCTCCGAACCACGAAAAGCCCACGCTACACGCGCGTCCGCCGTTCGTGCCGAAGAACGCCGCTTCGAGCTCGATCAACAGAAAGAACGCGCCGGCCGCTCGAACGAACCAATCCCCCCGCGTCATAGGTCGCACGGGTCGTTCGACGTGATCGGGATTCCGGAATGCGATGCAGCGAACGCCAGCGCGAGCGAGATGGCGAGCGCGGCGATCGCCGAGTAGCGGTTCGCCGGGATCATGGTCGCCGGCAGCGCCGAGAGAATTGCGACGGGTACCGCGACGACAAGGATCAGCAGCGGCGCGACCACGACGGCCAGGATTGTAAGATGGCACTTGTAGGGTATGCTGATCGCGAACATGATGGCAGGTGGTATGAGCACCCCGAAGATCACCCTGAAGCGCGGCCAATATCGAGCCAGGGTCGGCCCGAACCTGGCCGGAAGCGATTGGTTGTCCATACAACGACCCTATCGCCAGGCGACCGGCGGGGGCGTCCGTAAGACTACGGACTATGAAACCCCCGGCGCGCGGTCGGGGTAGAGGGGCTCGATGAGAATTCGATCGACGACGATTTTGGCGGTCCGGCGGAACGGCCAGCTTGCTATTGCGGGCGATGGCCAGGTGACGCTGGATAAGATCGTCATGAAGCACGGCGCCCGGAAAGTCCGCAAGATCGCGGGCGGCAAGGTGGTCGCCGGGTTTGCCGGCTCTGCCGCGGACGGCATCACCCTGCTCGAGAAGTTCGAGAAGAAGTACAACGAGTTCAAAGACCTGACTCGCGCCGCCGTCGAGCTCGCAAAGGACTGGCGTCAGGACCGAGCGCTCCGCCGCTTGGAGGCTCTGTTGATCGTCGGGACGCCCGACCATCTCTTCGTGCTCTCCGGCACCGGCGACGTGATCGAGCCCGACGAACCGATCGCTGCGATCGGGAGCGGCGGCGCCTACGCGCAGGCGGCGGCCGCCGCGCTGCTTCGCAACACCGAACTCTCGGCCGAGGAGATCGCGCGCAAGGCGCTCGAGATCGCGGGCGAGATCTGCATCTACACCAACGCCGACATCGTTGTAGAGACGTTATCGTGAGCGCGACGCAGACATTCGACCCGACCGACGTGGCCGGCCTGACCCCGCGACAGATCGTCGCGGAGCTGGACAAGTACATCGTCGGCCAGGCCCAGGCCAAGCGCGCGGTCGCGATCGCGCTGCGCAATCGCTATCGGCGTTCCAAGGTCGAAGGCGAACTGCGCGACGAGATCACGCCCAAGAACATCCTGATGATCGGCCCGACCGGTGTCGGCAAGACCGAGATCGCGCGTCGGCTGGCGGGCTTGGTCGACGCGCCGTTCGTCAAGGTCGAAGCGACCAAGTATACCGAAGTCGGCTACGTCGGCCGCGACGTCGAGTCGATGGTCCGCGATCTGGTCGAGCAGGCCGTGCGCATGGTCGGCGACGAGCGCCGCGCCGAGGTCAAAGACCTGGCCGCGCAACAGGCGATCGAACGCATCATCGACGCGCTCTATCCGGACACGCGCGCACCCCAGCCACAAGGCGGCGGTACCAACCCGCTGGCCGCAACGCTCGGTTCGATCTTCGGCAACAGCTACACCCCACCGCCCGTGCAACCTATGCCTGCGGCAAGCGCGCCCACCGGCGACAGGGAGACGATTCGCGAGCAAGCCCGCGGGGAGATCGCGCGCGGCTTCTACGACGTGCGCCTGATCGAGATCGACGTCGAGGAGACGCCCAACATGCCGATCGGCATCATGGGTGGCGGCTTCGACCAAGGCGGCGGCGATATCGGCGAGATGCTCGGCGGGATCCTGCCCAAGAAGAAGAGCCGCAAGCGCGTGACCGTCGCCGAAGCGCGCCGGATCTTCGAAGCGGACGAAGCCACCAAGCTGATCGACATGGATGCGGTCAAGCGCGAAGCGCTCCGCCGTGCGGGCGAAGACGGCATCATCTTCATCGACGAGATCGACAAGGTCGCGGGGCGTCAAGGTGCCGGCGGTCCGGACGTCTCGCGCGAGGGCGTGCAGCGCGATATCCTCCCGATCGTCGAAGGCTCGACGGTCGCCACCAAGCACGGCGCGATCAAGACCGACCACGTCCTCTTCATCGCGGCCGGCGCGTTTCACCTTAGCAAGCCGTCGGACCTGATCCCGGAACTGCAGGGTCGCCTGCCGATCCGCGTGGAGCTCGACTCGCTCACCGCCGAAGATTTCAAGACGATCCTGACGCAGCCCAAGAACGCGTTGATCGAACAGTACAAGGCGTTGCTCGCGACCGAGAACGCGACCCTCGACTTCCAGGACGATGCGATCGAGCAGATCGCGGCGTTCGCGATGCAGGTCAACGAGACCAGCGAGAACATCGGCGCGCGCCGGCTCTACACCGTGCTCGAGAAGCTCCTCGAAGATATCTCGTTCGAGGCACCCGAGAAGGCCGGTACGATCGTGATCGACGGCCCTTACGTGCGCTTGCGTCTGGCCGAGATCGTTACGAACGCGGACTTATCTGGGTACATCCTCTGACGCCGGTCGCGATCAGGATCTGCGCGAAGAAGTAACTCCCGACGATCGCGAGTTCGGCGGTCTTGCCGGCGAGCGGAAATCCCGGATAGAACTTCGCGAACGCGAGCGTCATGTCGGACGCCATGAAGATGAGCGCGCCGATGGCGATCGCCCAACCGGCACGAGCGTCCACGTTGCCGTAGAGTCGGAGCGCGAACCAGACCATCGCGGCCAAGAGCAAGCTGTACACCGCGAGCGGTGCCGCGAACGTGCCCGCATGTGGCGCGATGCTGGCGACGACGCCGGCCACGGCCGCGACCAGCACGATCGCGATCGGGATGCGGAGCGCGGTACGAACGGCCCCGAGCGCCGCATACGCGGCGATGTAGAGCCCTTGCATGGCTGCAAAGCAGAGCATCCCGATCAAGAACGCCGTCGAGTCGTCGTGGAGGAGCAGCTCGTCGCCGACGGCGGCCAGCAGTAAGCCGATCGCCAGGCGGCGGTTCGCGGCCGACGTCGCTCGGAACGCGCCGACTGCCAGAATGACGGCCGGGAGTGGCTTGGTCAACATGCGCACGGCAGACTGCGGGCCCATGAAAGCGACGATGACCAGGTCCAAGAGCGCGCCGAGAAGGGCGGCCGATGTGTAGAGCATCCGTGCTCCTTCGAGGCGGCCGCACATGGCTTCCCTCGTCCCTCGACTGCGCTTCGCTACGCTCGGGATGACAGGAGCGGACGGCTCGGGATGACAGGGGGTGGGGGGGTGTCGAACCCCTGGCGCCCATGCCCTATATCCGCGAGATCATCCAAAAAGGCCACCCCACGCTTCGCAAGATCGCCAAAAAGGTCAATCTTGAGGAGCTCAAGGACCCGTTGATGCAGCAGCTTTTCGACGACATGTTCGAGACGATGTACGATGCACCGGGGATCGGGCTCGCGGCTCCGCAGATCAATGTCGGGAAGCGCATCTTCACCATCGACCTGCAGGACGACGACGACGCGCATGGCCCGTTCGTGGTCGTCAATCCGAAGTTCGAGTTGACCGAAGGCGCCGAGTGGCGCAAGGACGGCTGTCTCTCCTACGAAGGCTGGGTCGGCGAGACCGAACGTTACACCCACGTGATCGTGAGCGGCTTCGACCGGTACGGCGAGAAGATCCGTCTCGAAGGCACCGGCTTGTTCGCGCACTGCCTGCAACACGAGATCGATCACCTGAACGGCGTGCTCTATCTCGAGAAGGCGCGCAACGTGCACCTCGCGACCGAAGACGAAGAAGAAGAGAGCGACGAGGGCGGCGAGGCCGTCGAACCCGTCGAAGCGTCCGCCGCGCGCGAGTGATGCTGCGTACCCTGTTCTTCGGTACCAGCGCGTTCGCGGTGCCGAGCCTGCGCGTCTTCGCGTCGCGCACCGATCTGATCGGCGTCGTCACCCAACCGGATCGGCCCTCGGGTCGCGGTCAGCGTCTGCATCCGACGCCCGTCAAAGCGGCCGCGCTCGAACTCGGGTTGACCGTCTACGAACCGGTGAAATTGCGTGCGTTCTGCGAGGAGATGGCCGGCCAATCGTTCGACCTGTTCGGACTGGCGTCGTACGGGCGCATCCTACCGCAGGCGTTGCTCGATCTGCCGCGCCTGGGCGCGCTCAACGTGCATCCGTCGCTCCTCCCGAAGTATCGCGGCGCGACGCCGATCCAGACCGCCTTGCGTAACGGCGATACGGTCACCGGCGTTTCCATCATGCTGATGGATGCGGGCATGGATACGGGCGAGATCGCGCTTCAAGAGCGCGTCCCGATCGCCAAGGACGACGACTACGGCAGCCTGCACGACCGGCTGGCCGGCGTCGGTGCGAAGATGCTCGGGAAGGCGGTCGCGGCTGCGGCCGACGCAACTCTTACCCATGCGCCACAGACGGGCGATGCGAGCCTGACGCGCCCGATCGGGACGGAGGATCTGGTGGTGGATTGGAATGCGGACGCCCGCTCGATCGTGAACCTGATCCGCGCGTATGCACCCCAGCCCGCCGCACGCGGCGAACTCCACGGCGAGACCGTGAAACTGCTCCGCGCCCACGTGGGCGCTAACGACGAGGTTATCGTGGACGAACTGATCGCGCCGAATCGCGGCAAGATGACGGGCGAGGCGTAC
Source organism: Vulcanimicrobiota bacterium (assembly GCA_041690835.1). Taxonomy (GTDB): domain Bacteria; phylum Vulcanimicrobiota; class Vulcanimicrobiia; order Vulcanimicrobiales; family Vulcanimicrobiaceae; genus JALYSX01. The sequence goes on from JBEPVY010000034.1 coordinate 7,268, forward strand.
GCCCGTTCGGCCGCCGCGAGGAACGCATGAGCGCGCGCGAGGTCGCACTCGCGGTCGTCCGCGACGTCTTTCCGGCGCTCCCCGGCACGCCCGAACGCGGCGCGCAGGAAGCCCTCGACTATCGCACCCGCAAGGCGGATCTGGAACCGCGCGACCGGGCGTTCGCGACCGAACTCGCATACGGCTCGATCAAGATGCGTCGCACGCTGGACTGGTATCTGGCGCCGTTCCTCGGAGATCGCGCGGCCAAGCTGCCGCCCGTCATCGCCGAAGTCCTGCGCTTGGCGATCTACGAACTGGTGTTCACGCGCGCCGACGAACATGCGACCGTCTTCGAGTTCGTCAACCTGGCGAAGAAGCACGGGCACAAGGGCTTGGTCGGACTGACGAACGCGGTCCTCCGTTCGTTTCTGCGCGACAGACCGATCGAACCGGCTCCGGACGACTTCGAAGATCTCGACGAGTTTCTGGCGGTCGCGAACTCGTTGCCGACCTGGATCGTGCGCCAGTGGCGCGCCGCCTTTCCGGATCGCGTCGCCGCGATCTGCGCGGGCGTCAACGACCCGGCTCAAGCGGCCGTCACCGTCAATCTCACGCGCACGACCGTCGTCGCGGTCGAAGAGACGTTCGCGGGCGGCGGCGTCGAGACGAAGCGCTCGCCCTTCGTCGACGAGACGCTCGTGGTGAACGACGCCGCCTACGCGCGTGGTCACGAACGCGAGGCCGCCGGCGCCTGGTTCTCGCAAGGCGAGTCCGCCGCGATGCCGGTCGCGATCCTCAATCCCCAACCGGGCGAAACGCTCTTGGACGTGGCCAGCGGCCGCGGCAATAAGGCGATCCAGATCGGCGGACGGATCGGCGGCGAAGGTACGTTGGTCTGCATCGAACGCGACGAATCCAAAGCCGAGGTCCTCAAAGCGCGGCTTGCCGAGGCGGGCGTTACGGCCGGCATCCTGGTCGGGGATGCGACCGCCGAACTGCTCGAGCCCGGGAAGCGATTCGATCGGGTCCTGGTCGACGCGCCCTGTTCAGGGCTCGGCATTCTCGGCCGGCACCCCGAGGCGCGCTGGCGCAAGCGGGCCGACGATGGGGCTCGTTTGGCCGACGTTCAGGCGGCCATCCTGGCCCGGGCGGCGGGCCATGTCCACGAGGGCGGGGCGCTGGTCTATGCCGTCTGTTCGACCGATCCGCGAGAGGGCGCGGAGGTCGTCGGAGCGTTCCTGCGAACGCACGATTTCACGCGGGGGCTGATCCCGGCAGCGTTCGAGACGTTCCTCACGGGCGAGGGCGACGTTCTGGTACCGCCCGGCATCGACGGTCGCGATGGCTTCTTTATCGCAAGATTAGAACGACGAACGTAGCGGGACTGCTTTGAGTTGGTTTGCACGGATCGAACAGTCATGCGCGGCGTTCATAGAACGTACGTTTGCCAAGACGTTCCCGAGCGACCTCGAGCCCGCCCAGATCGCCCGCAAGCTGGTCGCGACCATGGAGGCCAAGACGCGCACCAACGAGACCGGGATGGTCGCGCCGGATCGATATGCGGTCCTGGTCAATCCCGAGGACTACGAACGTCTGGTTCCGCACCGCGAGTATCTCGAACGCGAGTGGGCCGAACTGCTCGAAGACATGGCGGCCCGCGTCAGCATCACCTTTGCAGCCGGCTCGTGTGCGGTCGTCATGCTCTCGCGCGTCACGATTCCGAAGGGCGCGATCGAGATCGATCTCGAGATCCACGACCCGACCGAGCGGATCGAGGTGCCGCGGCCGCCTTCGATCGGACGATTTCAGCTACGCATGGTGCGCGGCGTTCCGGCCTACGGCGTCTATCCGATCGACGGGCCGATCATGGTCGGGCGGGGCGACGACAGCGACATCTTCCTGGTCGATCCGTCCGTCTCTCGCAAGCACGCCGAGATCGACGTCGATTCGGGTTGGCCGATCGTCCACGACCTGGAATCGACCAACGGCACGTTCGTCAACGGCGAGAAGATCGAGACGCGCCGCCTCAGCCCGGGCGACCTGGTCGCCTTCGGCAAGACCGAGCTGCGACTCGAGATCGCCGGCGCGTGAACCCGCTCGCGACGCTCCGGATCGGTTCGCTTGAGATCGCCGGAGCACTCGCACTCTTCGCCGCCATCGCCGCCGTGCCGCGCACGCGTGCGGTCCGCGATGCCGGCACGTTCGCGCCCGCCAAGGTCGCCCTCGACATCCTCGAACACGGTGCGTCGCGACGCTACGAAGGCCTCTGCCCGCTCACGATCGGGCGAGCCAGTTCGGCCGACGTGATGGTGATGGACGGCGAAGTCAGCCGCGCGCACGCGCGTCTGGAATCGCAGGGCGGCATCGTCTACGCAAGCGACGCGGGCAGCAGTAACGGCACCTTCTTGAACGGACGGCGCTTGGACGGCGCGATCGAGCTTCGCCCGGGCGATACGATCGACGTCGGCACGACCCGCATCACGTTCGTCGGGAGCGGCACGTGGGCGTAGCTCTCACCGGCGATCGCGCCGCTCGCGTCAGCATCGCGCTCGGTTCCGGCGCGCAGCTTCTGGCGGTCGCCGAAGGCTTCGGACGGATCGACGGCGTGCCGGTCGCGAACGCCGCGCTGCAACGCTTGCGTCTGGCCTTCGAACGGCATCGCCGCGGCGACCGGATCGCGCGCGCGCTCGAACGGCCCGAGAGCGCGGCCGCCTTGCTCTGCGGATCGGTCTCGCGTCTGAACGACGAGATCTACGCCCGCGGCGCGTCGCACGCGGACTTCGTCTCGGCAGGCTGTTCGCTGACGGCCGTGCTGCTGGTCGGAAACCGTGCCACCGCCGCGCACCTGGGCGCGACCGCGGCCTACCTGACGCGCGACGGCCACTCGCGCGCGCTCACGACACGGCACGTGGTGGAGGATCTGCCGGTGCGTCTGCTCACCCGCGCGCTCGGAGCCCAGCCGGTCTGCGAACCGTCGATGGCGAGCTTCGATATCGACGACGGCGATTCGCTCGTGTTGACCGACTCCGCCAACCGGCCGTTGATCGTCCGCGAGTTCCGTCACGACGATCTCGAGACGTTCGCGATGGGCGCGAGCGGGGCGGGTTTTGCCACCATCGCGCGCGTCGGCGCCTTCGTCTTTTTCGCGCTTGCGTTTCTGTGCGTCAGATAGCGCTCATCGCACGCCGCCTCTGGCCGGTCCTGGTCGCGCTCGCGATCTCGGGTTTTTTGTTGTCGTTCGCGCCGCCCGGCACGATCGGGCCGCCGTGGCTGGTGGCGGCGCTCGCGCTCGGCTCGGTGCTCTGGGTCGCGCTCCAACCGTTCGATGCGGATCGCGACGACTTGTTGCCGGCGCTGGCCGTGGTGCTCTCGTCCTTCGGGTTGTTGCTGGTCGCGCGACTCTCGCCGGATCTCGCGCACAAACAGCAGTATTGGCTGTTGATCTCGCTTGCGTTGGTGGTGGCGGCGGGTCCGCTCTTCACGCGCTTCCGACGGTTGGCCGGGTATAAGTACATCTGGATCCTCGGCTCGTTCGTGCTCTTCTTGTTGTTGGTCGTCTTCGGGCAGGAGGTCAACGGCGCGAAGCTCTGGATCAAGCTCGGGCCGGTGCAGTACGAACCGGTCGAACTGATCAAGCTCTTCATCGTCCTCTTCCTGGCGGCATATCTGGCCGAGACTGCCGACGTGATCGCGGCCGCGAAGCCGTGGTCCATCCGTGCGAACCTGAAGTATCTCGGACCGCTCTTCATCGGTTGGGGCGCCTCGATGGCGATCCTGGTGCTGCAGCGCGATCTTGGGATGGCGACGTTGCTCCTCGCGACCTTCGCGATATTGCTCTACGCGGCGACGCGCCGGGTCGATCTGGTCGCAGGCGGACTCGCCGTCTTCGGGCTGGTCGCGTATTGGGCGATGCATCACTACACCTACGTGCAGACGCGCATCGACGTCTGGCGCAACCCGTTCGCGGACGCGCTCGGCGCGGGCTATCAAGCCGCGCAGAGCTACTATGCGCTCGCGGCCGGCGGCATCTTCGGTACTGGATACCGGCTCGGGCATCCGAGCTACATCCCGGACGTGGCGACCGATTACATCTACGCGTCGCTCTCCGAAGAGTTCGGCTTGATCGGCGCGTGCGTTTTGCTGGTGCTCTTCCTGGCGGTCGTGCGCCGGATCTTCGCGATCGGGACGCAGCAGCCGGACCTCTACACCAAGTTGCTGGCCGTCGGTCTGGCCGCGACCCTCGGCGTGCAGGTCGCGATCATCGTGGGCGGCGTGATCGGGCTCTTCCCGCTGACCGGGATCACGTTGCCGTTCGTCTCGTACGGCGGCAGTTCGCTCGTCGCGAACGTGTTGCTGGTCGGCTTGGCGTGGGCGATGAGCGCGCGCCCGCGCGTGCGCCCGCCGGCGTGAGCCGGTTCGGGCTGATCTTCTGGAGTTTGATCGCCGCCTGCGGTGCGGCGGCGATCGTCTCGGGGTTCGCGAGCGACGCGCGCAACGCGCCTCGCCCGGCGCCGCATCCGAGTCCACGGACCGCGCCCGCAAGCCCGGTGCCGCTACCCACGTTTCGTGGCTCGGATACGTTCGGCGCCGACTGGGACGTCGTGGTCGACCGTTCGCCCGCGCCCGATCCGGACGGCCGCGCCCGGATCGCGATCGCGGTCGGCCCGTGCGGTGCGAATGCCGCGCTCGACGCCGCATTCGCGCACCTGGATCTCCCGATCGCGCTCGTGATCGATCCGGCGGGAGCGGATGCGGTCGCGGCGGCCGGGCTGGCGCGCTCGCAGGGCAAGCCGTTCTACGTCCAGGTCGGGCGGGCGCCATCGCCTGCCAAGCTCGCGAGTCTGTTGAAGAAGTTCCAGGGCGCGGCCGGACTCGCGTCGGATGCGGGTCGCGCGATGCCGGCCGTACTTTCGGGGAGTGGGCTTGCATACTTCGACGAGCGCGGCGACGTCGATCCGGCGCCGTTCTCCAAGACCGGGACGCCGCTCATCCGGCGCGATCTCTCGGTCGACGATCGCGATGCGACCGGCTACGTCGACTATATGCTCCAACGCGCGGTCGCGCTCGGGGCCGGCCGCGGCCGGGCGGTCGCGCTGATGCACCCGCGTGCCGCAAGCCTCCAGGCGCTCCGGGCGTTCGCCAGGAGCAACGGTCGCGATCTGGTGGCGTTCGCTCCGTAGGCCCGTGCAGGCATCCCCGAACCCGGTATGGTAGGGTTCACAATCGACATTTGCTGGAGGTATCGCGGATGAAACCCATTCTCTCGATGGTGCTCGCAGGTTGCGCGCTCGGACTCTTGGTCGCCGGTTGCGGGTCTTCGTCTTCGTCTTCGGCCTCGACGGCCTCCGCCGCTCCCGCCGCATCGGCTGCCGCTGCGCCCGCCGACGGTGCCAAGGTCTACGACACCAACTGTTCGTCGTGCCACGGTGCGAACGGCCAAGGCTCGCCGGGCGCGTTTCCGCCGCTCGCCGCCAATCCGACCGTCACCGGCGACGCAGCGAAGGTCGTGCACATCGTCAAGTACGGCCTGACCGGCAGCATCACGGTCGGTCACAGCACCTACAACGGCACGATGCCCGCTTGGGGAGCACCGAACCTGAGCAACGCCGACATCGCCGCCGCGGTCACGTTCATCCGTTCGTCCTGGGGCAACAAAGCCGCCGCCGTCACCGAAGCCGAGGTCGCCGCTTCGACCAAGTAGCTACGCCGCCGCGTCGTCGACGAACTCGATCGCGAAGAGTCCGTCGACGTACGCGTAGATATCCGGGTCGATTCGCCGCAAGCGTTCGCGCGTAGCCGGCGGCCACGGTGAGGCCGGATCGTTGACCTCGACATAGGCGCGGAGCGCCTCGGCGAAATACTCATCCAGACCGGTCGACGCGTACGGCGTCACGTACTCGCGCGCCGCGGCGAATGCCGCGCGGACGCGCGGATCCAACCCCGATCGATAGACGCCGCCGCCGAGCGCGCAGTCCAGCGCATGGCCGAATTCGTGCGCGACCGTCATCGCGGATCGGGAGCGGAGATAGACGGTGCGCTCCTCGACGACGAAGAGTCCGGCGGGAGGCGCCGGCCAGGCATCCACGTCGACGCCCATCCGCGCGAGCGCCGGCGAAGCTTCGTCGTAGCGTTCGCCGGGCGTGAGAATCGTGACGCGCACGCGCCGGGCGGCGGCGTAGCGGAGCGTCCCCGCGCCGAAGCGTGCGAGGGTCGCGATCGTCGCGGGTTCGTCGGCAGCGCATCCGCGTTGCAAGAGGCGTTCGGCATAGAGTTCGGCGCGCGTATCCATAACCGCACAAGCGTAGGCGAGCGGGATTATCCGGTCGTAGCCGAGGTGTGTCCGTGAGGTGAATCGTTCCGGCCGCGCCTGCTCTACATCTTGTAGAGCAACCTGATCCTAGGTGCGATCGCGTAGATCAGTTGGACCGTGAGCAGGCAGCCGATGCTGAGCGGGATGCTGATGAAGCAGAGCGCGGCGCAGACCGTATAGAGCGACTGCGCGTAGATGATGCGGTTGACGAGCGCGCGATAGTCGGCCTCGCGCTCGTCTTTGAGCAGACCGGCGTGGCGCGCGTACGAAAGGCTCGCGAACAGCAGCGAGCCGAGCAACAACAGATTGAGCCAGTAGATCAGCAGCGAGGTCCGCACGAGCGTGTGGATCAGCAGCCAGGTCGTGAGCGGGACCAGCGTGACCGCGACCAGGAACGCCATGTAGATCCAGGTCAGGTTGCGATCCGAGCGCGTCATCGAGTCGAGCTGCGCCTGCTGGCCGACCCAGAAGATGCCGAGCGTCATGAACGCCATCATGAATGTCGCGAACGGTAGGCCGAGGTTCGCTAGGGTCGCGAGCAGCGCGGCGTCGGTGTGCGGCGTTTGAGCGATCAGCTTCGCAAACGGCTCGCGTAGATCCAGGACCAGGATCGTCATAGCGAAAGCGATGACGCCGTCTGAGAGCGTGCCCACCCGTTCGATGTTCCCGCCCGCGATCTGGTTGTACAGTTTCATCGAGGGTCTACTTCGAGAACGTGAAGCCGGGATTACTGCCGTGCGGGGGCGGGACGACCCGAATCGTCACGCGGTCGCGCATTTTCCCGTCGCTCGCCTCGATGCTCCACGTGCCCATCCGCAGTGTCCAGAACGCGTGGCCCTGGGCGTCGAGCGGAATCGCCACGCCGCCGACCTGCCACGAGACCTTGCCTTTGCCGATCGCGTGGAGTTCGATCCGTTCGCTCGCGCGTGCGACCGCGTTCGGAGCGGGATTGAGCGCGAACGTGTCGCCCTCGCGCGGCGAGACGATGTGGAGCGCTCCGCCGGCGACATCTTGGCGTGCGAGCCAAAGATCGTATTCGTCGCCGAGCTTGCGGGCCGGTGCGCTCCAGCCGGGAAGATCCTTCGGTCGCAGCCACTCGGTGACGATCGCCGCGCAGGTCGCATCCGGCTTGTGCCCGGTCGTCGCGCAGATCGGGCGACGGAGGAAGCCTTGCGGTGCGGCGAACGGTCCCGGTTCGCGATTTTCGTGGAGATGCAGCATGATGCGATTCCAGAGCGGGCCCGCGCCGGTCACGCCGGAGACGTCGCGCATCGCCGAACCGTCGAAGTTCCCGACCCACACGCCGACCGTGTAGTCGCGTGAGAAGCCGACCGTCCAGGTGTCGCGGAAGTCCGAGGACGTGCCGGTCTTGACCGCGGTCGGGAACGGCAGTTCGAGGATCGAGTGCAGGCCGAACGATTTGGTCCGCGCTTGCGGATCGGCGAGCATGTCCGTGACCAGTTGCCAGGTCGCCGGATCGCCGATCGGCGTACTTGGCGGAATTGGTGCGTCGGCTTGAAGGCGGAGCGGAATCGCGGCGCCCGCGCGGGCCATCGTCGCGTAGGCGTGGGCGAGTTCCCAGAGCGAGACTTCGCCCGAGCCGAGCGTCAAGCCCAAGCCGTAGTAGCTCGCGGGCTTGTCGAGGTGCGCGAAGCCGAGATCGTGGAGCCGCGCGAGCAACGGATCGACGCCGAGCTTGGAGAGCACGCGCACGGCCGGCACGTTCAACGAGTTGGCGAGCGCGTAGCGCACCCGGACCGGGCCGGAGAAACGGGTCGAGTAGTCGGCCGGCTGATAGAGTCGTCCGCCCGGAATCGCATATGTCGTCGGGACGTCGGCCAGGATCGTGTTGGGTGCGATCGCGTCGCGTTCGAGGGCAAGACCGTAGGTGAACGGCTTGAGCGACGAGCCGGGCTGGCGGAGCGCCTGGACGCCGTCGTTCCGTCCGAGCGCATCGTCGGCGAAGTAGTCGGGCGAGCCGACGTAGGCGAGCACGTCGCCGGTCGCGTTATCGATCACCAATGCGGCCGCATCGGTGACGTGTCGCCCGGCGAGTGCCTGCACGACCTGCTCGGTCTGGGCTTGTACGAAGCGCTGGAGCGGCGCGTCGATGGTCGTCCGAACGAGCGTCGCACCGGGCGGCACGCGCGGATACACGAAGAAGAGCGCGTGCTGGGCCGCCAGCAGCCCGCCGTCGGGCGGGAGGATGTGCAACTCCTCGGCGGCGGCGGTGCGCGCTTGGGCGGCGTCGATCGCACCGGTCGCGACCATCCGCCCGAGCACGTAGCGTTGGCGCGCGCGCAGCTCGTTCCAATGCGCGTAGGGCGAGAGGCGGACCGGATCGTTCGGAATCGCCGCCAGCAGCGCGCTCTGCGCGAGATCCAGATCGCTCGCGCCGACGCCGAAGTAGGTGCGCGCCGCGGCTTCGATTCCGTAGCGGTTGCCGCCCATCGGCACGCGGTTGACGTAGGCTTCCAGCAACGCATCCGGGCTCGAGCGGATCGCGAGCCGTTCGGCGCCGACTATTTGCGCGAGTTTGCCGCGCAGACTGCTGGGGGCGTTCCAGAGCCCCCGCGCGACCTGCATCGCGATCGTCGAACCGCCGCTCCGGGCCCGCCCGTAGACGGCGTACTCGCGGGTCGCCCGGACCAGCGCGAGCGCGTCGATCGCGCCGTGGCTCCGGAAGCGCGCGTCCTCGGCGGCCACGATCGCCCGGAGGAAGGAGGGCGCGATCCGGTCGAGCGGGACCCAGGCGGCGTGGTCCGAGTCAGAGGCGAGCACCGTGCCGAGCGGCGCACCGGTGCGGTCGGTGAACGCGACTGCGGCGCGCCCGTGCGGCAGCCCGCCGGCGTCGATACCGGCCCAATAGGCCATAAAGATAACGCCCAGCGACACGATAACGAGTGCCGGCGAGAACAATCGCACGATATTTCTGCTATTCTCTTTGTAGACGGATGCGTCTTGCGCCCGTTCTTCTGGAGGTCACCGTGCGCGTACGCTTCGCTTTCGTCGCCGCAATGCTTGCTATGTCCGTCGCGGCCTGTTCGAGCGGAGGCGGTGGCACCTCGAGCCAAGCGCCACTCGCCGCGATCGACGCGCAGGCCGCGCCGACCCTGCCGGCCTGGATCACCTCGATCTCCCCGACCAAGACCGCCCAGACGCTTTCGCAGATCCGGGTGATCTTCGCGAAGCCGGTCACCTCGGTCGGTGCGCTCGAAGGTAACGGCCCACGCGAAGTCCTCGACCATCTCCGGCTCGATCCGAACCTGCCCGGCAAGTTCGTCGTCCTGACGCCACGGATGATCGGCTTCGTCCCGGAACAGGCGCTCCCGATCGGAGCGCGCGTGCGCGTGACCTTGACCAAGGGACTCCACGACCTCTCGGGCGATGCGCTCGCCTACGACCTGGCCTGGACGTTCGAAACCGAACCGCTCGCCTTCACCGACCTCTCGACCGCGACCGAGGCCGCCGATCAGCCGACGCCGCAGCCCACCGGCCTGACGCCGACGCTGACGATGTCGGCGAACGCCGCTGTGGATGTCGCGAGCTTGGCCGCGAACACGAGCCTGCATGGTGGCGGCGAGAGCGTGCCCGTCAACGCCGTGCTCGAGAAGACCGCTACGCCGCAGCCCGGGAGCGATGCGGCCGCCTTCGATCCGTCGCAGAGCGTCTACATCTACGACCTCACCCCGCAGCGCGCGCTGAAGAAGGCGACCACCTATCGCCTACAGGTCGCGCCCGGCGTGAAGCCGGCCATCGGCAACCTTCCGACCACGGCGGCGTTCGGCGGAATTCTTCGCACCTATGCGACGCTCGCGATCGTCCCCGACACCGGCTCGTCGGGCGGCGGGCGCTTCGCCGACGGCGATCCGACCATCCACTTCAGCAATCCGATCGATCCCGCGTCGCTTGCCGGGAATTTCAAACTTTCGCCTGCGCCCAAGAACGCGACCGGGCTCTTCAAGGTCAGCGACGACGACCCGAACGTGGTCGCGGTCAACCCATATATGCTGGATCCGGGCTCGTCGTACAAGATCGCGGTCGGTGCGAACCTGCGCGATACGTTCGGGCAGAACCTCGGCGCGGCGCACACGGTGGCCGTCAAGACCGGCACCTTCGCGCCGGGCTTCTGGGCGCCGAGCGACGTCAGCGTTTTCCCGAGCGGCGGCAACGTCGCACTCGATCTCTATGCGACCAACGTTCCGGGGAATCGCTACCGCGCGACCTTCGTGCCGGTCGGTCCGCCCGCGTCGGCGTTCTTCGATGGCACGTTCGCATCGCTCGGGGATGCGAAGTCGTGGCCGATGCAGACGATCCCGGGCGCCAAGACCAACGCGCAGAGCGTGATCTCGATCCCGCTCAACCAGAAGCTCGGCGGTCCGACCGGCACGCTTGCCTATGGCGTGAGCGCGGATCTCGGCGGCGACTACCAGACCACCTATAACGGACTCGTGCAGTTGACCGATCTCGGGCTATTCGCACAGATCTTTCCGAACCACGCGAACGTCGCGCTCCAGCGTCTCTCGGACGGCCGGCCGGTGGGCGGCGCGTCGATCGCGTTCTATCGCGTCGACGACAGCGATAACGCCCAGCTCTGCGCGAACGGTTCGACCGCCGCGGACGGGACGTTGGACCTGACCGGCTCGTCGATCGCGGCTTGCTACGTGGGTGTACGCCAGGCCGATGAGGCCCCGAACGTGACCGTCGTCGCGACCAGCGGCTCGGATTGGACGACCGCGCCCGTGCGGTCCTACGGCGGTATCTTCCGGTACGATGTGAACGGCGGATGGTCGAACGGCCAGCCGCTCTCGCGCGGCACCGTCTTCAGCGATCGCCAGATGTACCAGCCGGGCGAGAGCGCGCGCGTCACGGGCGTCGCCTATTACGTGCGCGACGGAACGGTGATCGCCGACAAGAACGCGGTCTACAAAGTGAAGCTGATCGACCCGAGCGGCGCGGTCCGCGCGCTCGGCACGCAGACCACCGATGCGTTCGGCGTCTTCTCGACGGTCGTGCCGTTCGCGGCGACCCAGGCGCTCGGATATTACACGGTCGACGCGGTCGGCAGCAACGGCAACGACATCTCCGGTCAGGTCCGCGTGGCGGAGTTCAAGCCGCCGAACTTCAAGCTCGACGTGGCGCTCGACAAGACGACCGCCGTCGCCGGCGGCTCGGTCGCGGCGAACGCGAAGGCCGCCTATCTGTTCGGCGCGCCGCTCGACGGCGGCAGCGCCAAGATCGCGGTCACTCGCGACATCGCCTACCTCGCCCCCAAGGGGCTCGACGACTACAGCTTCGGGCGCCAGTGGTTCTGGCCCGACCAGCAGCCCTCGTTCGATACCGACGTGCTCCAGACCAACGGCACGTTCGATACGAGTGGCGCGTGGTCGCAGAGCGTGGCCGTCCCGGCCGATCTGCCGTTCCCGATGACGTATAGCGTCGACGTGACCGCGTCGGACGTCTCCAATACGGCGGTCGATACCACGACCACGTTCACCGCACTTGCGAGCGATGCGGTGATCGGACTGCAGGCCCCGCTCGTCTCGAGGGCCGGTCAGACGATGAACGTCAAACTGGTCGCAAGCGATCTCGACGGCAAACTCCAGGGTGGGCGCGGCGTCCACCTCGAGTTGCAGAAGATGACGTACGGTTCGGCGACGCAGCTGCAATCCGGTGGCGAAGACGCACAGAACTCGGTGCAATATACGACCGTCGAATCGGTCGACTCGAGCAGCGGTGCCGCCGCCGTTACGGTGGCGTTGCATCCCAAAGATGCCGGACCGTACCGGATCCGGGCGAACTTCTCCGGCGCCAAGGGCGATGCGAGTGCGACCGACCTGCAGGCCTTCGTGATCGGTGCCGGCGAGGTGGATTGGGGCGCGCAAGATACCAGCGTCGTCAACGTCAAGCTGGATAAGAAGAGCTACAAGGTCGGCGATACCGCGACCGCGCTGGTCGCCTCGCCGTACGCCAAGAGCGACGTCTACTTCGCGG
>JBEPVY010000035.1:0-19289 GCA_041690835.1 Vulcanimicrobiota bacterium
ACCAAGAGCAGATGAGCGTTCAGTCGACCATGTTCGATCAGGCCATGGACGAGCGATCGGAGAACCGCTCTCGATTCTCGCCAATCTGCTTTGAGGCGCTGGTCGAGCGGCTGGCGGCCCTCAAAACTTGACACGCTCAGCGGTGCCGGTTTGGCCAGATCGGGGCACTATCCCCACGAGCGGCCTCGCGCGATCGCCCGAGTTACAAAAATACAGATTTGTAACTCGTGGCCTCGCCCACACTCGGCGCGGCCCCTCAACCCGCCGAAAACTTTCTCCCAATCGCTTGCTTGTGATACTGTCATGTGGTATGATACTGTCATGAAGTCGAGAGAACTGGTGAAGGTGCTCAAGCAGAACGGATGGACCCTCATCCGCGTCAAGGGTAGCCATCACATCTTCAAGCACCAGTCGCTCCCGAATCTCGTCGTCGTCCCGATTCACGGCGAGAACGCTGACGTCCCGACCGGGACGCTCAACGACATTCTCAAGAAGGCTGGATTAAAATGAAGCTACACCTGGTTTTCGAGCGCGCAAACGATGGGCGGATCTGGGCGTACTCGCCCAACCTCGAGAGCGCCATCGTCGGCAACGGAGCGACCGTCGAGGAGGCGCGTTCGTCCCTCTTCGAGGGCATCGAACTGGCTCGCGAGCACGGCGATCCGATTGGCCGAGCGTCCGACATCGTCGCGGTCGAGATCGCCGAAGTGGCGTGAGTACCCCCGCCGATTGGAAGCGGGCACAGCGCGAACGCGCGCTTCAAGAACGCCTGTGCGTCGTCTGCTGCAAGGTCGCGGCACGGCCAAGCCTCAAGACGTGCGCCGAATGTTCCGACGCGGCCTACCAGCGCGTGAAGGCGCGGCGAGCGAAACTGAGCGCCGGGCGCCCTGCCTGACGCGCGTCACCGCAAAGCAAAAACGCCCCCGCCTTTCGGCGAGGGCGTTCGATTTCCGAGGGCCTTTGGAATCTAGGGGTGGATGACGAGGCCGGCTTGGATGCCGATCGAGGATCCGGGCAGGCCGCCGGGCTTCTTCCCGACCACCACGCCGGCGAATACCCCCGCGTCGGTATGCTTGAGGTTGAAGCCCAGGCCGCCGACGAACTCGAGGCCGCGCGCGGGGCTGGTGGTCACGCCCAGATCCATGTCGAGCTGCTTCCGACGCGCGATCGCGTAGCAGGCGCCCGCGCTACCATCGGTCAGGTAGAGCGCGCAGATCCGGTTGGGTGGGATCTCTTCCTGAGCGATGTGCAGATTGAGCTGGCTCGCCGCAAGCGCTTCCTCGACGGCCGAGACGGTGTCGGCGTGGTGCCAGGATGCGATGGTGAAGTCGATCCCGGGCGGCGCCGTCGGCTTGGGCGCCGGACTCGGCACGGTGTAGTTGGCCGAGTAGACCGTTCGGGTTGGCATTCGGCCGGCCGCCGCGATCGTGTTCACGACGCCCGCCGTACTAATGCCGCCGATGTGCGGCGCGACCCGCCCGATCCCCGACGTCAGGATGCTCGTCGCATTGCGCGCGCTCTCGGCGAGCTTGACGGCGTCGAGGAGCCCCTGGACGGTCTTTGCAACGTTCTGCGTGGTGCTCGCCGTCGACGCCGTAGGGCCTACGGGCGCGTCGGGATGGTGCGTGTAGACCCACGCGCCGACGAAGACGGCGCAGACCGCTACGGCCGCCCAGATGCCGTGTCGAATCGTCGTGTGGAGATGGTTGATGGTCGGCTGGATGACGGCCATGTCGTTGCCTTTCGAGCGCGGTGCGCGCCTACGGATCCGCCATGGGCGGACCGCCGCCGATGCTCGGAGGGATGTAGTTGTTGTCGACGGCCGAGACCGGGCTGCGCCCGGTCGCGCACGCTCCACAGAGCGCTGCGATCACGACACAGAACACGAGCCCCTTCTTGCCGAACGCCTCTTGGATTTGGTAGCTGAAACCCGCGATCGCCGAGAGTGCGCCGATCAGACACGTGAGCGTGACTTTCGGCTTGAATAGAAGGCGGTACGATTTCAGGAGAAGGCTACGCATGCGCGTCCTTTCGAGTGCGATGGCGATGCGGCACCATCAAAGGGCGACGGTGATGACGACCTGGCCGCCCGATTGCTGGATGGTCTGGACGAACGGCACGAAGGTCTGCTCGTTGTCGGCGTTCTGCAGCCGGATGCAGCCTTCGGTCGGATACCAGCCCTGTTGCGGCGCGAAGGGCGTCGGCGATGCGCTCCCACCGCCGTGCACGCCGATCTCCGAGCGGCCGTGCGGCACCCAGTTCCCGTGCACGTCGAGCAACGGCGTGAAGGCCCGCCCGAACGCGATCTCGTTGCGCGATTCGGGCTGGCCGAGGACGTAGTCACCCGGCGGGCACGGTCCATAGTGGCCATAGGGATCGCCATCGGTCGGGCCGACCGTATCGTTGTGCGCCTCGATCGTGTGACGCAGCTCCTTCGAGCCGTCATCGTTGATGACGTAGAACTGCATGCGGCGCGCTGACCGCGAGAACATGATGTGACCTTGCATAGGGGCCTCCAATTGAAAAAGGCGCCGGGGTTGCGGGCCTTGGGGAATCGGCGCGATCAGTGCGCTCGCAGCGCCGCGATCGCGACGAAGAGTGAGGCGATCGAAACGATAATCGAAGCGACGCCGATGGCAACCTGCAGCCAGCTCGGCCGGACCGCGCGGTTCTGCTCGGCCTTCCGATCGGCGGTCTCCGCGCGGGCCTTGAGCTCCGCGACCTCTTGTTGGAGGGTCGCGACGATCTGGCCGAGCGCGTAGAGCTTATCGAGGATCCACTGCTGCATGTTCGTGTGCCCCGTCGTGCGCGCGAAAAAACATGCAGATGATCGTTGTTGGATACTGCAGTGGGGTTATCTGGCGGTCATCGTGCGCACCGACCACGAAGAACCGTCGTGCCTCGAGCGTTCCGATCTTCCCGCCGAACTCGACCGCGCCGGCCGTGAGCGCGATCGTCGCCTCGACGTCGCCCGGCAACAGGAACGGCACCTTCTCGCCCGGCTTGGACGTCGCGATCACGAACGCGATCTGATCGTCGACTTCATCCACCGGCGGCCGGCGAACGGTCCACCCGGGGACCGTGTCGTCGACCTGCGCGTCTTTGATGCGCTCCATCTCCTCGAGCCATTTTTTGATTTCCGGCGGATCGCTCGCGACTACAGTGCCGATGTCCACGTGTTTTTCTCCCGGTTGATACGTGATGATGAAAAGTCGCGGCTTGCGCCCCGATCGTGCTAATCGCGTGATAGACTCGGACCAGAGAGCCGATCCACGAACACTGGAGGTACGATCCCTTGAAGAAATTGATTTTAGTCGCCGTTGCGAGCGTTGCGATCGCGCTCGCCGCTTGCTCGGGTGGCGGCGGTTCCGGGGGAGGCGGAGGCGTTCCGCCGACGTCGGCGCCGACGTCGACGCCGACTCCGGTCGCGTACGTCGCGCAGATTATCTGGCACGGTGTTTTGCACCAATCCGGTATCTCGACCTCAGAAAAGCGCCCCGCGAGCATCGGAGGTTCGAGCGGAACCGTCCTCATGATCGCGGCGGATTCGAGCGACTTGCAAGCACTCGGTAAACAGGCCATCGGCGCTATCGTTGAGGCCGTAGTGTCCCCATCGCCGACGACGTACCCGGCCACGACCTTCAGTACGAGCTCGTCGGTTTCGACTCTGTCGGCTACGCCGTCACCGGCACCATCCGACTCGCCGCAACCGCCCTCAATGCTCTTGGCTCCGACAGGTTCAAGCGACACGACCGAAACGGGTAAAGCCGTCAGCGCAACCGTCGCGTCCCCTGTGAGTCAGACGGCGACGCAGAGCGTAATCGTCTATCAGCAGTTCTCCATCGTCTGCAACTTCGTGATCTCCGGCGAGTACCTCGGCGGCGCGCGGTGGACGGGCAGCGCCTGGGTCAGCGAACCCGTGCCCGCCAACGCCGACATTTATTGGACCGCGCCGAGCGGCTACTGCAACGGAGCGTACGCGGACCCGTCGGGTATCCACTTGAACTATCCCGGCGGTGGTAAGTGGTTCGACTCCACCAACGCGTTCGATCTCTTCGCCACAACCGATTGGGCGAATAGCGGAACGAGCATCGACTACGCTTCGCTCAACTCGCCCATCGTCGGCGGTGGTGCAGATACGGCGCAAAGCGCCTCGCTCATCGGTAAGACGCAAGGCGGCGTGTACTTCAAACTCCATTGGGTGTCACTGGCTCCGAACGGGATCAGCGCCGCCATCGAAGTCCACGGCGCAGGTTTGGACACCTTCTAGTAGGCGTCAGGGTTGAGGAACTCCATACCGGTCGCACTGTAGATAACCTCAAGCAAGTCGTACATCGAACCACCAACAACAGCGTCCGGGAACGTTGGCAAAATCGCCGACACCTGGACGCTGCTTAGTTTTCCGTTGACCCCAGGAAGCACGGTTATGAAATCATGCAACGCGTCGAGGTCTTTACGCGCGGATGCTGACGACGCTTGCAAAGCGCCGAACAGTTGGGTTCCATAGACTTGGTACTGATAGGGACCGAACTCTCCGAGCCCGCTTGAGTGAACATCGAGAGTCTCATCGCCGGTCCACACGAAGAAAATCGTCATCTACAAAGCCGGTGGAATCTTGCCACCGCCTCCTCCTGGTATGCCACCACCCCCGCCCGTGCGCGCTTGGAACGGGGCAGTAGTTCCGCCCTGTGCAAAGACGCAGAGAAGAGCACCATCCGCAACAGCGGCGGCTAGTTGTGCGTCGGTGGGCTTAGTAAGGTATTGTGTCGCGGTGAACGATCCGTTTGTTCCAGACGACGGCGTCCACGTTATGACGTACCAATAATAGGTGTTCGCAGTTTGCCCTGTTAGATTGACAATCGGGGAGGAACTGCTAGTTCCGACGCCGCTGTTGCCGCTAGTGGTGTACTGCGTACCGTCTTGAAGAGTCCAGATCGGGAGCGTGGTTCCGGTTACGTCCGTCGCCCAGATCTTCAGCGTCGACGAAGTAGAGGCCCATTGAGCCGTTACGTTGGCGATAGCCATGATCTGCTGAGGCATGTGAGTCTTAAAGCAGGCGCTCCCGGTGACGTTTCCAGAGCCGTCAATGACGCTGGCGACGTTCGCCGCCGTCCGCGTACTCGTCCCGTCGTTGATCTGCTTGACGGTGCGCGATCCGGCCGATCCAGCCGTCTCGCTGGTGAGAACTGCCGACCGCGTCGAATCGTCGGCGATGTTCGTCATCACCTTGCTGATGACACCAGACTTCGAGAGGTCTACCTGGCCAGATGTCAGGGCGGTGAGTAGTGGCGCGCCACGAGTCGAACCGTCGGCAACGTTGTCGAGGGACTTGTTGATGACGCCTGCTTTCGCCAGGTCAACCTGCCCCGAGGTGAGTGCCGTTAGGAGCGGTGCTCCGCGGACCGAGCCATCGGTTACGTTGTCGAGCGTCTTATTAATAACGCCCGTCTTCGACAAGTCGATCTGGCCCGAGGTGAGCGCGCTGAGAAGCGGTCTTCCGTGAGTCGCGCCGTCTATAACATGAACGTCGAGGTCGACCGCACCTGACTTGAGATAGCTCGTTCCGTTAAGCGTCTTCTGAATCGTTCCAGTCACGGATGGGTCGTGGCCGACATATGGCAGCGTCAGATTAATGTGATCGAACTCGTTCGACTTGTACGACGTAGCGACCGTTCCGACTTCCACCTGTAGGCCGGCGATGTAGAACGTGAAGTTCCCGGACGCCGGAACCGCGCCGTTATACATGATCTGTACGCGGCCTTGGGTTTGTCCGGTCGTGGGGGTGTAGGTGTACGTTATCCGCCCGTTAGTTGCCGCAGTATGCGAGGCGAAACCTAGTATGCTTCCGCTTGCGTCTGCGAAGCCGACAAGGATATTCGTGGCAGACGAGATATTATCGCTCAACGCCATACTAAGGGTGTACGTCTTACCGACGACCATCGGGAACAGTCCCGAGGCGAAGCCGACGTACGTTCCGGTCGTGCCCGTCGCGCCGTAGTCGTACTTCACGCAGCGCGCGTACGGCTGAATGACCGCCGGAAGCGCGTTGGAACTCAGCATCGCCGAGATCTTCGTCGGTGCAACCAACGAAGCGAACGGGACGACCTCGAGGAACGAGGCCCACCGGAAGTCCGAGTCCGGGACGATGTTCTTGCCCGTTCCGCTCACCGCGTCTTGGATCACCGCAATATCGTGCTTCGACTGCGGCAGGCGCGTCCCGGTCGTGTGCGTCACAAGGTCGACGACGCCGCCCTGGATCGCGAGACCATCCACCTCGCCGGTCGCTACGCCGCCGCCGCTCTTGACGGTCGTCGTGAAGTCGCTGTGGTGATTCAGGCGTGGAAGTGTGCCGCTTACGGGACCGGGCGTGGAGGAAACGTCAAGTGTACCGGACCCATCGATGCGCGACTTGATTGCAACAGGGGCGCGAACATGGACCATGCTGCCGTTCGGGTCGGCAGGATCGAAAATGGCGCCATTCGGATCACCAACGGCGGTGCAGTTCGGAAGAGCAGTAATAGGACTTTGCTTTCCGTTCGCTCCGACGAAAGCGACCCGGAGCGCTACGGGAGCACCGGACGGACACGTCACTCGCTGGACATAGGTAACCCCACCACCGCCAGCCGTACCGGTATCGGGTCTGATTTCCCATTGGTCGGACGGATTCGTGTCGCCGTCGACGTACGCCAATAGGACAATGTGGTCGAGACCCGACGGAGCAGGGAGCGCCGTAAAGTTCGTGATCTTAAACGTGATCGTCGACAACTGAAGCGTGCCGTGCAGGGCGGTGCGCGTCGAAGCCGAGTCTCCCGTTACGGTCGGGGTAACGGTCGAATAGTCACCAAGGGTCGGCGTGCCGATCGTCTGCGCGGCCGGCATGACGCCGAGGATGACCAAGGCTCCGACCGCGCCGCGCTGATCCACGTATTGCAAGGCGAACTGCCAGCCGTGCCCGGCGCCGACCGGCCCGAACTGATTCGTTACCGCGGATCCACTGGTGTTCGCAGAGTAGGATCCGGCCGCGGCGTAGTGCAGCACGTTCGTGTCGCCGTCGCTCGTCCCGGTGTCGTTGATCTTCATCCAGTAGAGATAGCCGGCTCCCCAGGTGGAGAACGCCGGCGTGGCCGTGACGGTCGGCGTGAACGTGATGGGCTGATACCCGGCCGCGCCGGAAGTTCCGGCATAGGTTCCGAGCGATACAGCCGAGACGGCCAGCGACGCGCCGCCGGGCGCGCCGGGGAGTGCCGACGTCGGCAGGGCGACGATCTGGGCCGTCCACGCGGTCTGGATCGTGCCGATGTTCGAGTCCGCGCCTTGCGCGTTCTCGTAGGAGCAGCCGAAGTCGTAGTTCTGGCCGTTGGTGAGATCGGACAGAACGATCGAATACGCCTGCGATGCACTCGGGGTCGGCAGACCCGTCGCGCCCTGGGACGCATACATCGTCCACGGCGTGGTGCCGGTCGTGCGGAACCACATCGAGATCCGAGAAAGGCTGCCGTCGGTGGGCTGGTTCGTCACGGTGAAGTTGACCGTGACGGCGGCGGAGATTCCGTTCGTCGACGAGCTGTTCGAGAGCGAGACAGTCGTCACGGTCGGTGTCGGATTCGAGCCGGCGATGAGGTACGGGGTGCTCACCGCGATCGGTTGCGCAGACTGGTTCGTCAGGATCGCGGCGACGACGCTCTCGCCGCCCTGCGCGTTCTCAAACGAACACCCGAAGTCGTAGGCCACACCGTTCGTGAGGTCATTGAAGTCGAACGCGTACGCACCCGAGGACGGCGGCGAGCTCACGCCGACGCCCACCGCGGCGATCGAGGCATACGGAGCCCACGCGGCATCCCCGAACTTGCGCATGTAGAGCGCGATGCGCGACAGGCTGCCATCGGTGGGCTGGTTCGTGATCTGCCACGCCACGTTGAGGGTCGTCGCGATGCCGGTCACGGCCGCGCGCGGCGTGGCGCTCGGCAAGTAGATGACCGGCGTTACCGATGCTCCGCCCAGCATGTAGGCGGTCGGAATCCCGATCGTCTGTGCCGTCGCGGTCCCGATCAGCGTGATGCTGCCTTCGCCGCCCTGCACGTTCTCAAACGAGCAGCCCACGTCGTAGGCGACCCCGTTCGTCAGGTCGCAAATATCGAACGTGTACGCCTGCGTCGACGGCGGCGCCGCGACACTGGGAACCGGAATGGAGCCCGAGGGCG
The DNA here is from genome assembly GCA_041690835.1 of Vulcanimicrobiota bacterium. Taxonomy (GTDB): domain Bacteria; phylum Vulcanimicrobiota; class Vulcanimicrobiia; order Vulcanimicrobiales; family Vulcanimicrobiaceae; genus JALYSX01. The sequence goes on from JBEPVY010000035.1 coordinate 8,202, forward strand.
TCCACGCCGACGTGCCGTTCTGGCGGTACCACACCGAGACGCGCGAGAGCGATCCGTCCCCGGGCTGATTCGTAACGGAGAACGATGCCGCGAGAGTCGCGGAGAGGCCGTTGACCGACGCTGCCGACGTGACCGACGCGCCGCCCGCCACTACCGGCGTCGTGGTGGTCCCGATGAGGTAGGGCGCGGTGACCACCACGGAGTTGGCCGAGATCGCGGTCGCGATCGTGGTCAGTGGCCCATAACCGGCAACGCCGACATAGCCGATCGCGAAGTCGTACTTCATCCCGTTGACGAGCTGGCCGTACACGAACGTCGGCATCGTCTGCGATGCGGCCGGCGTCGGCATGCCCGCCAGATCCAGGTCGCCATAGGGGACCCAAATCGTCGTCCCGTTCTGACGATACCAATATGCAACGCCCCATGCATTGCCGCTCGTGGGAACGTTCGTCACCGTCAGCGCGGCCGACACGTCCGATGAGAGGTTCGTGTTCGTGGTCGTCGGCGCAACGGTCACGCCAGAGGTAGTCGGGCTCGGCAGGCTCGAGGCAACAGGAAACGACGAAGGGGGCACGACGATCGCGCCCGGCAACACCGCGACCGCCATGAACGGGGAAGCGTAGACCGGAAACGTGCCCGTGCCAGGCGAGCTTAGGTTCGTGAAATCGTAGACGCTGCCGGCGTGCAGTGCCGAGGACGTGAACTGCCCGAGGCCGTTGGTGACCCCCGAAGCAACGATCGGCGTGGTGGTATCGTGCGCGGTGATCGAGACGGAGAGGCCGGCGACCGGGTCGCCCGAGATCGCGTTGAACTGAACCGTTGCCATCGAGCGCCTCTATGTCGGAATCGTGATCCAGTTGAACGAGATCGTCTGCGCTGACGTCGCATCGCCCTTGGCATACACGCGGAACGACGATCCGGAGAGCTGTTGGACGTACAGCGACACGGTCGATTGCTGCGGGGTCCCCGTGACCACCAGCACCGCGATCGCGATATAGGCGAACTGCGATGCGTACGCGTTGGGGATGGTCACCGTGGCCGGCATGGTCCCGTTAGCAGCCGTATCGATCGCTACGGAGCCTGAGCCGCGCTGCATGGGCGGCGCGACGGCCGGATTGATCCGGAGTGTCACCGCCCCGCCGCTGGCCGCCACGGTGATCGAACTATCGGGCGACGTGATCGCGTCGATGACCTGGATCCCGTTTTGGAGAACCGTTGGGGCCGAGACCTGGGTTGCGAAGACTCCGTTCGGGGCGCTGATGTTGCCGCCCGCGGCGACGGCGCCGCTGAACGCCCCGGTCGTAGCAGCCGTGAGCGGCCCGCCGACCGAGACCCCCGTGCCGCTCGTGATCTCGCCGGTCACGTTGATGGCGCCGCTCTGCGCCGCGGGCGGCGAGAGCTGCACATACGGCGGCGTCGTCGCTCCGGACTGCACCATGTTCCCGAGCTCGCCGGCGGTCACGGCACCGTAGACCAGGTCACCGGCGAGCCATGCGAGCGCCGACGTGCCATCCTGGCCACGCAGGACGGTTAGGATGGCACCCGAGCGCGCCGTAGCGTAGACGATCTCGAAATTGCTCTTCGTCGCCGCGTCGTTGAGCGTGATCGCCAAATACGATCCGGCCGGGATGGTCGGGAGATGCGCCGTCGACGTGAGGGTGATCGACGTCGCCCCCGACGTCACCGAAGAGGCGAGCGACGTACTCACGTTGTTCGCGAAGATGAAGTTCGCCACTGGAGCTCCTTAGTAGAGCGTTACGGTTGCGGTGAGCTGAAACGGAATCGGCAGAGATCCAGCCGCGAACGCCTCCTGGAAGTACGTCGCGGCCGTGCTCGTCGGCACGGAGATCGCCAACGTGTGCGCGCCCGACACGACGATCCGGACCACCTCGCCCTGCGTGAGCGTCACGTCGGCCCCGTTCACGCCGAACAGAAACCGGGCGATCTTCTTCCGCAGGATCGTCAAATTGAAGATGCGGCCGTCGCCGACGTAGGTCAGCCAGGTCAAGGTCCGCTTGTAAAAGTCATCGTTCGCGACTACGGATCCGCCGCTCGTCGCCGAGACGCTTCCGTCGATCGCAAGCGTGTTGATCGGCTGACTGTTGACGGCTCCGCCCACCAGCTGATTCGAGACGGTCGAGAAGACCGGGCGCGCGACTCCGTAGAGCCCTTCACCGACCCAGTCTAGCAACGCTCCCGTGATCGCCGGAGACGCGTACACCGCAAGCGGGGTCGTGTTGAACCAGTCGAGGTAGCCCTGCGCGGTTGCGTTGAACCCGGCGACAAACGCCTGCAGCGTCGCGTCGTCCGAGTACTGCTCGTAGAGGTACGACGGGATGATGGTCTGGAGCGGCGGCGTCGGGGCCGCGATACTGCTCATCTACTGAATGCTCGTGATCGCTGAGGCCACGATCGAGAAGTAGCTCTCCGGATCCGAGGGGATGATCGACGTGCCGGCCGTCGGCGTCGCCGTCGTGCCGTTGATCGTCACCGCGAAGGTGAGCGTCGTGAGGTTTTGCGGGGCCAGGACGTTTGCGATCGCCTGCTGGATCTGCTCCGTCATCACCATCAGGTTGATCGGTTGCCCGACCGGGATGCTGTTGATGTAGGACTGCACGACCGGAATGATGAGTTGGTTAACCGTGCCGCCGGCGGTGAAGTTGGCCAACGTCGTATTCCAGGTCACCGCGACCGTCACGGTCTGCGAGGGCGGATTGACGTAGACCACGCTGTACGTGTTCGGCGCATCGTAGATCGACACGGTGATATTCCGAGCCGACGTCGCCGATCCGACGAGCAGTCCCGGTGACGAGCAGCCCTGGTAGATGGCCTGCGCGACCGCGTAGCTGTCGCCGCCACCGCAGATGACTTCCCACGAAGATCCGTTCTGGATGACCGAGATCAGCCGCGCCGCGACGCCCGGGATCATCGAGAGCAGCGCCTTCAGGTACGTCACCGAGGCAACTGTGCCGACCTGGAACGCGCCTAGAAGCCGCGCACGGTAGCTCTCGACGGTCTCCGGAGCAACCGCTGGCGTTCCGGCCTGCGGGTTCGCACAAGTGATGCTGTAGCCGGTGGGGATAGACGTCACGACCTGGTTGACGCTATTTAGCGGAATCGCAAACGTGCCGGCGTTCGTCGCGACGCAGAAGAGCGGCAACGACACCCCGCTCGTCTGCACGACGCCGCCGTCCTGGACGACGTACTGATTCGTGCCGTCCGAGACCAGGAATCCGCTGGGGATGACGTATCCCGCGGTGCCGGTAAAAACGACGTACGCGCTGCCGTTTGCCGGCAACCCTTGCGGGATCCCGAACTGCGCACCCAACTGCGCCAGAACGTAGGGATTCGCCCCGTACGGCGAGATGCTGTTGACGACGTCGACGCGCGCCTGATCGATCGTGATCAGGGCGCCGACGTCCGTGCTCGAGATATCCTCGATCAGCGACCCGGGCAGGTTCGCCGTGTAGCCCGGGACCTGAGCGGCGACCGCTGCGATGAGGTTCTGCTGTAGGGTCGCCGGGGGCGTGGCGATCGGGCCCGAGGCATCGAACAGCAGCGGGGTTGGCGTGCTCATGGAGTGGCCTCGTTTACATTGCGACGGTGGTCGAAAGGGCGGCGCCGCTATGGCACACGATGTTGACGCGATAGGCGGGCGTCTTGCCCGACACGCGCTGGATCGTCAAAGACGCGAAGTACTGCGAATACAGCTGCTGCGTGTAGGCGGCGTAGAAGTCCGGAGCGACCTGCGTGATGACCGACTGGTGCGCCGGGATCCCGCGGTCGGCCCAGAACGGCGACTCGCCGAGGTTCAGCCGCAAGCACTGCGTGAGCGACGTGAGATATAGCTGATCGTTGTAGCCGTCCGCGTCGGTCGCGACCTGGACCCAGGTCCCGCCCGTGCCGTTGACTTGGCCGATGCGGCCCCATGTACGCACGTCCTAGCCCTCCATCGGCGATCCCGAAATACCACTTGGCGTCGGGTGAAGATGATTCTCGGCCACGACGTTGTTGGCGAGGGTAAGTCCCGCCGGCGTGAAGAGCCAAGTCAGGCCCCCGACGCGGACGGTGACGAGATTCGGTGCAACCGTCACCGACGCGGTCTGGGCCTCGTCCGAGAGCACCGCGCCGGTCGGACCGTTGACCCACGCTTTCGTGGGGTCGGCCGTGGGCGGCATCTTCGTCGATGCGATCGGAACGAAGACGAGCGTCGAGAGGTTCCCGTAGTCCTTGGTCTGATCGGCGATGCCCGACCCTTGGCCGGAGATCCCGCCGACGAACGTGTCGGCCGGCAGCGTCAGCCCGACGTCGCCGATCTGCGTCGGATTGCGGATCCACTGGCTCTCCGCTTTGGGGATCGTGATGTGCGGCAGCGTCCACGGCCCACCCTGGACTTCGAACTTCACCGTCACGAGCGCGCCGTTCGTCGCGACTACCGAGCACGGCAGCGCGCGACCGGTCGATGCAATCGCCTGCTGCGCGCGCCCGATCGCCATCGCGTTGAGGTTCGATTGAACCCAAAGCGTCGAATAGTTGTCCGACGTCGACATCAGACGGCCGTCGCGACGGTCTGCGGATACGCTTGGACGATCGTCACCCACGACGCCCCATCCGCATCCCGGAAGTTACCGATGTGCCGCACTGACGTCACCAAGAACTGCCCCTGGAAGCTCGTCTTGTACTTCATCTGGGACGGTTGCGATGCAGCCGACGTCGTGACAAGACCGGGAAGCCCGGGCATCTGCTTCGGCATGGTGATCGTCGAGAAGACCTGGATATCCGCGCGCATCACCAGGGTCAGCTGCATCAGGTTGAGGTCGACCCACTTCGGCTGGCCGATAAGGTCGGTGAAGAGCAGCTGGAGCGCCTTGCCTGCCGGCGTGGTGCCATCGCTGACGGAGATGCCCCCGTCATTCCCGACGGCGATATCGACACCGGGCGACGCGTCGGTCTTCGTATGCGCCTTCACGAACTGCGCGAAGTCGGTAAGGCTGTGGCAGGTCGCGGTGATCGGCCCCTGCGGAGCATACGACCCAGCAATGCTGATCGATCGGCGCACGCCGGGGTAGACCAGGTTGAGCGTGTTCGCGATCGCGTCCGCGAGCGGCTGCCCCAGTTGCCAGGAAAAGACGAAGTTAGCCGGCGCGCTAAACGTGTTGCCGCCGGGGACCACGACGAAGTTGAGGTTTTGCTCGGAGCCCTGCCAGTTGCCGAACGACTGGAAGACCTGCCCTTTGAGCAGGACGCCGGCCTGTGATGGATTCGCGAGCGGGAGGCCCTTCTGCATGCCGCCCTTGATCGCAATGGTCATGCCGGTGTACTGCTGCGACTGCAGCAGCGCGGCCAAGCCGATGCCGTCGAGCGAGATCGTGCACGCGCCGCCAGGCGTGGCCATGGGCGCCGCGATCAGATCGAGCTGCACGTTCAGGGCGCCCGGATCGCGAGCGCCGTTCGGGTGCGACGTCCAACGATTCTGCGTCTTTCCCTTGGCGTCTGAAAGGGTGAGATCGTAGTAGCGCACGATCTTACCTCACGGGTTGACGACGAAACTCTGTGAACTGGTTCGGAAGATCAGCACGTCATCGAAGAGGCCGGGGGCGAGCGCGATGTTCGCGTCGTCCGGCGATCCGATCAGCGGCTGGTTTACCACGAGGGCGTTATTCTCGTCGTAGAGCGAGATGTACCAATCCTCGCGGTACAGGTTCCAGGTCGCGGCGAGCTGGTACGTTCCGCCATCGAGCACGACGAGTGCCGTGAACGGCGGCGCGGCGTTGTTGCTCGGCGTAAAGGCGATCGTCGTCATGGCGAGAGGGATCCCCCGAGCGTCTCGAGCGCGGTCTCTACGTTCGCGAGCGCGCCGACGACGCCGGGCAGATTCGCCGGCGAGGAGGGCTGCTGCCCGGACCACGCCGGCGTTCCGATCTTCTGGCCGTTGCTGATCTTTTGCAAGAGCGCCGATTGCGCGCCCTGGGCCGCCTGCTTCGTGATCAGCGGTTGGATGAAATCGATCTGGAACTCGATCTGCTTCTGGGTACCCTCAGCCGTCACGTCGACCATGTTCGTCATCAGGGTGTTGTAGTAGATGCACGCCGGCGTGACGACGATGTACGTCCCGCCCAGCGCGTTGTGATTGATGAGGGCGCTCTGCAGCGCGCTGAACGTCGGCAACTTGGCGCGCATACCACCCGGCTGGTTGACCGGTGCGACCATCAGGAGCGAGATCGTCAGCGGCTGCTGGATCGTCGCGTTCGCTGCGACCGATTGGTTCGCGAACGGGAACATCGAGACGGACTGCGAGATCATCGTTCCGCCGGCGACCGGCATGAACGTCGCCGCGGGCGATCCGTCGGCATTGGGCGGCAGGTACTGGGTGATCGGCGCCATGCCGCCCTGGCCGCCGACGATGCCGCCAACGAGGATGATGGGGCAGGTCTGATACGCGAGGTTGTAGGCCGCCATCGCGCCCATCGTCGTGGTCTTCACGGACGACGGGCGCGAGACGACGTGGGCGATCTCGGTGAGACCGGTGCCGACTCTGGGAGGGAGTGCTGCCATGGCTACCTCCTAGACGTGAGCCGCGCCGTTGATGGATACGGCGACGCGCGCCGACGTCGAGTTGGTGACCGACACGTGCACGGGAGCCTTGTGTCGCTGCCGCTGACGGGTAGCAGGATTCGCGCCGTAGAGCGCTCGGTAAACCTGCTGCGGCGACACCTGGTCGGTCCCTTCCTGGCGCGACATAGCCGCTATGACCGTGGCGAACTGCGCCTTCGTCCACTTCTCGATCGGGATGTTTCGGTTGACGCCCGACCACTTCTCGACGTTGTTGATGTACGCGCCGGTGTCGTTATTGTCGCCGGGCGGCGCCCACTTTGCGATGATCTCCGAGAGCGTGTGCGCGCCGAGGCCGTGGGGATACCACGCGAGCAGGCTCGCCGCGTCCTTGATCCCGAGATCCGTCGACGCGTATCGACGGAACCCGCTCTTCGCTCGGATGTCGAGGGGATTGTTGGATGGCCGACCTGACCCCGTCGTTGGGGCGTAGTACGACGTAGCGGCCCAGCCGAATTTCTGCTTTGCCCCGTCCATAATCCAACCGCCGACTGCTGACGCCGCGCTTCCGAAGAGGAACTTCCAGCCCTCGATCTGCTTCGCCGTGGTCGTGGTGCCGCCAAACCCGATGTCTCGCAAAGCATCTGTCCCGGATTTTGGATGGAGATCCAGGTTGCCTTTCGGTTTCATCAGCCCCAGAATACCGAGCACAACGGTTAGATCGTCGCCGAGCTGCTTCCAGTTGACCCGGCGCAGAAAGTCCGTCATGCCAACGAGCGCGCCCTTGGCATCGTTCACGATCGCATCGAACTGCGGACCCTTCAGGAACGTTGCGATGAACTTCCCGATGTCGTCCGCGAGGATGGCGATCTGCGGAGCAAGCGGTGCGAGCCGGTTGACCAGCGCCGACTCGATCGTCATCCCGAGACCGTCGAACTTGATCTTCAAGTCGGACATCGCCTTCGCGTGCAACTCCATCGCCGAAATGCTGCGATGGTAGGCCAGCTGCGCCGCGTTCACCGAGGCGGGATTCGCCGCCGCATTCCGCACATTTCCGATGTTCCCACCGAGTGCGAGGTAGCCCATGATCGCAGGCATCTGCATCGCCATGCCCGGATGGCGATTGTACGCATCAGCCGCGCGCCGCAGCATCTCGAACGCCAGATCGGGCGCATTCGTACGTTGCGATTGCCCGTACGAGATCCCCAGCGCCGCGAGATAGCCGGCCTTGGAGATATCGTTCTTGGCGTCTGCGGCTGCTTGCAGATCGTTCAGTCCGAGGAACATCTGCGCGTTGGTCTGGAACGATCCGAGCTGCCCGGGCGACACGCCGAGCTGACCCGAAGATCTGTAGCGGTTGAAGGCCCCGCCGGCGAGATCGCCTATGCCGAAGCCGCCGAAGATCGCTCCCAGACCGGCCGCCGCCGCGAGGCTGACGATGCCGCCCGCAAGCATCGAGACGACCTTGTGGACGCTCTGCGCGCTCTTGGCGAGGCCCTGGAAGCCTTTGTCAGACTTGGTAGTGGCTTTGACGAGTCCCTCTTGCGCCTTCGTCGCGGCGTGCAACGCTTCGACGATGACGCCCGCCTGCGCGGCCGCCAGTGCCAGCGCTTCCTTCGCGTTGACCGACTTTTCGTTCAGCGTGCCGCCGGCGGCGCCCATCGCGTCGCCGATCTTGTTCCAGGCGTCCGGCTGATCCTCAAGCGACGACTCGTACTGCTTGAAGAGATCGTAGAAACGCTGAAACGCGGCATCGTTGATCTCGATGTCGACGATACTTTTGACGTTGGCCACGTAGACATCCCCAATCTCTCTAGCCGCCCAAGACGCGCCTGAGAACGTCCGCGATGTTGGTCACGTGACGTTGTCGGTACGCGAGCGCCGACGCGTAGTCTTTGATGCCCTGCCGCTCCAGGGTCTCCGAGAATCCTTCGTTTGACGCCCAGTCTAGGACGGCACCGACGATGCTTCGGCTACCTCGGAAGTCTCGTCCGGCGTCGACGTCGCTAAGGTAGCGGCGAACTCCATAACCGGTAAGGACGTGATCGATCCCCCGGTTACCGACGCGATGTTCTCGCAGAGGGCCTTCCGCCCAGCCCGCTTCGCCATCGACGAGCTGACAGTAAAAAAAACGAGCGTGGCTTCCGCCTCGCTCCACTCCTCTTTATCGAGGATGCCTCGAGTCACGGCGATATCGGCCGGGACGAGGTCGAATCCGTTCGCCGACGGCGCAAGGATGAGCGTGCGCACGCGGATCTCGGCGAGGATCGCCTGTCCACTGTCCGGAGTGCCCTGCTCCTCCGCGTCCGCCGCCGCTGCGTCCAGCAGCGCGAGGTTCGCGATCCTAAGCCCGGCGCTTGCGGCGTAGCGTAGCCCCCGCGTCCAGATCGCGGCGTGCGTCGCGGCGATGACGCGGTAGTTCGCCTGAAATACTTCGATCGAGATGGGCGTGTGGTACGCCCACAACCTCGGCTCCCCGCCATCGCTGAACGCGACGGGGAGCGCGAGATTAAGGTTCGTGTCAATCTGCACGGTGGTCAGCTTTCAGATTGGGGTTGGCTAGAAGATGGACGGCACCGCGCCGGCGTCCGCCCACAGGGATGCGTTGATGTAGTACACGCCCTTGATGGTGACTTTCACCGCGGGATCCGATCCGTCGAACGCGCCCGGCTCGATCATCACGATCGAGCAGTTCGAGAAGACGTAGGGCGGGAACACGGCCGAGTCGGACCAGACCGACATGCTGCCGATGATGCTCTGCAGCTGCTGCTGCGCGAGCCAGAGCCCCGATGCCGCTTGCGATCGGAGCAGTGATGCGGTGATGCTCGCCTTTTGGAAGACCTCGGGCGAGTTGACGAGACCGGTCGCGGAGGGGATCTGGTCGACGGCGTCATTCTCCATCGATACGGAGATCTGCGACTTGCCGAGGAACGACGCCGTCAGGTTGAGCTGCGGGAAACTCGGCACCACCAGGTGCGTAAGTACCCGGTTGAGACTGCCCTGGGCCGACTGCGGATTAACTGCCATGATTCATATCCCCCGTTAAACCGCGAACTGCGTGGCGTTGAGCGCGAACGTGACCGACTCGAAGCCGGTTTGCGGCGTCACCGTCGCGCTGAACCCGTTGTAGATGCCGGCGGCGTAGCTGGACGGATTGGCTGCGATGTACGCCGCGAACGCGGTCGCGGTAAACGTCGCGGCTTGGATCAGCCCGAAAGAGACGCCGGTGTTCCCCAGCCGCTGCAGCACCGCGAGGAGATAGTTGATCCCCTTCTGGCTGTAGTAGAGCGGCGGGTTCGAGTTGGATCCGTTGATGACGGCTGCCGCGAGCTGCTGCTTGGCGTTGATCAGCACCCAGTCGACGGCATACCAGAACATAGCCTGGTTTCCGTCCATCGTCGTGCCGTTGCGGATCAACGCGGTCGAGATGCCGCCTTCCGCCCCGGTCAGGATGATGTTGCCGTACGCCGTCAGGATGGCGTTGATCGCCGTCTGGTTGTTCACCAGCGCCCACGGCGTCACGCCGTAGACGTAGCGGAAGTCCATCGGAGCGGCCGGGTTCGACGCACTCGGCGTCTGGGCCAGCCACTGATAGAACAGCACCGCGGCCTGAAACTCGGTGCCCGCGGCCGTGGGGCTCGGAACGACGGCGAAGATCGCCTTCGTGCCGGCATAGTTCGCGACGTTCGCCTGGGTGGTCGTGACGAAGAAGTACGTCTTCCCCGTAGAGCTCCCGAAGCTGCTCGCGACGACCTGCAGATCCGAGGCCAGCGATGCGGTTCCGGTCGCGGTCGTTCCGGCTCCGGGAGCCGCGAACGTCACCGTCGGAGCTGTGACGTAGCCGGATCCGGCGTTGGTGATCAGGACCGACGTCACCGCCGTTGCCGTGAGAACCGCCGTGCCCGTCGCCGTCGTTCCGCCGGCGGGCGGCGCCGAGAACGTGACGGCCGGAGCCGAGCTGTAGCCCGTTCCGCCGTTCGTTATCGTTACCGCGCTGACGTATTCGTCGTTCGTGTCCCAGATGGCCGGCACGAGGTAGGCGTAGAACACGTTGGGGTTGGCGTTGATCCAGGTCTGCAGCGCGTTGATGCCGACGATCGCCGACGATTGCGCCCCGAGCTCGAGGACGTACACGCCGACGAAGTTCCCCTGCGCGAAGAACGTCGTGGCCATGTTGAGCAGCTCGACCTGGTTTCCCGATCCGCTCGTGGCCAACGCTGCGACCAGAGCCGCGAGCGTGCCGTAGTATTGGTAGGTCCCGGCGGTCAACGTGGTTCCGTTCACCGAGACGAGGGCGCCGCTTTGCTGGAGTTGCGAAGGCGTCGGCGCAGTCGTGACGGATGCGGACACATTGACGATCGTCGGGGTGATGGTCGTCGCCATGCGTTAGGTACCTCTTTCGGCTTAGGAGTAGCTGATCGAGGCGACCTGAGCCGCACCCGGGACGTAGACGATGCCGACCTGACAGGGAAACATCAGCTCGACCACGCCGACGGTCGCCGGGATGGTTGCGATGAGGTTCGCGGCCGTGTTGGT
>JBEPVY010000036.1:0-19238 GCA_041690835.1 Vulcanimicrobiota bacterium
CGATCGAACAGGTACGTGCCGGCGTTGACCTCGTCGGTCGGCTCGGTGCCCTTGGCCGGCTTCTCGACGAAGGCCGAGATCTTCAGTTCGTCGTCGTGGACGATGCAGCCGAAGGCCGACGGGTCCTCGACCTTGATCAGGTGGAGCGCGCCCAGGCCGCCCTTCTCCTTATGAAACGCCATCATGGCGCGCAGATCCAGGCTGGTCAGCACGTCGCCGTTCAGGACGAAGAACGGGCCGGTCACGTGCTGCTCGACGTTCTTGAGGGCGCCCGCGGTGCCGAGGGCTTCGTCTTCGATCACGTAGGTGATCTTGAGACCGAGCTTCGAGCCGTCGCCGAAGTAGTCGATGATCGCCTGCGGCAGGTAGCCGGCGGGCAGGATCACGTCGCGGATGCCGGCCTCGTAGAGCCGCTCCATGGTGCGCGCCAGGAACGGCACGTTGGCGATCGGGACCATCGGCTTGGGCGTCCCGTAGGTCAGCGGACGCAACCGGGTTCCCTCACCACCGACGAGCACGATAGCTTGCACAAAGACCTCTTTCACGACGCGAAGCGAGGAAGCCTAATGCGCCTCACGGTCGTCTTATACCCGTTCACATTTTGTCTACAGACAGGCGAACGTATGTTCGGTATAGTCGCTATATGCGCCGCATCTACGATTGGAAACTGATTCAGGACTACCACGACGAGGGCCATGGTTTTGTAGCGTGCCGGCTGTGGTTCGGAATAACGCATACCGCCTGGAACAAGGCGATTCGTCGAGGAGAGCTGAGGACCGCCGCTCGGCCCTTTCGTGACCGGAGGCGCCGATACGACTGGGCCGAGATCCAAGTGTATTACGACGAGGGACACTCATACAGAGAATGCCAGGCCCGCTTCGGCTTTTGCGCGATGGCGTGGCACAAAGCGAGGCAACGTGGTGAAATACGATCGCGTGCGCCCGGAATGCCGATTGAACAGCTCCTCACGGGTACTCGATGCCGAACCCACGTCAAGATCCGCCTTCTCCACGCGGGACTACTGGAAAATCGCTGCCAAGAGTGCGGTCTCACAGAATGGCGCGGGAAGACCCTCTCAGTACACATCGACCACATCAACGGCGTCCGTGGCGACAATCGCTTGGAGAACCTTCGTATGCTCTGCCCCAACTGTCACAGCCAGACCCATACCTACGGAGGACGCAACGTGAGGCGAAAGGCCTTGCAAGAGTAGAGGCAACCCCTGTAGTATAGGCTCCGTCGCTATTCCCGGATAGTTCAGCTGGTAGAACGCCACACTCTGAATGTGGATGCCGGTGGTTCGAGTCCATCTCCGGGAGCCACGGCCCTATCGTCTAGAGGCCTAGGACGCCGCCCTCTCACGGCGGTAGCACGGGTTCGAATCCCGTTGGGGCTACCATACGAAAGACCCGCGCAGATCGCGCGGGTCTTTCTTTTCGCGCTCGGAATCCCAACGGCGTGGGGTTGTCGTATCACGTCGTTTTCGATCTCGGTCAGTCAGGCTTCCAAGAGTGGCTCTTCCTCATCGGCCTAGGACCGGCGATCGTTTCCGGCTGGATCCTCATCGCAGCGCAGCGCGCTCAACCCGGATTTCGGACGAAACGTCAGATCACGCAACTTGCCGTGACCGCGTTTCTTGCGCTCTGGACAGCTGTTGCGTTCGGGTTTCCGTTTGCGGACTACCTACACTTGCGCCACGCATACGATACCGGGCGCTACCACACCGTCGCAGGAACGGTCGAGCACTTCGCGTCGACCCCCGACGGAAAAGACGAACACTTCACCGTTGCCGGCGTCCCCTTCTCGTACGCCGAACCCGAAGGATCGTCCATGTTCCACTGCCCACAATCGTCCGGCGGTCCTATCAGAGCCGGGCTTCCCGTCCGCATTTCGTACGTCTACGGCGGCCCGTTTTCGACGAATGCGATCATCAAACTCGAGGTGCTCTCGCGATCACCCGTAACGTATACGTGTGCCGCGTTCTAGCAACGACCGGCGGTCGTTCTTCCCAACGGGGAGTTCGCGCCGTCCTAGAGATGCAGAACGCCGAACCCGTAGGTCCATCCGGTCAGCGTCGAGTGCCGATACAGCGATGTGCGCATCGCCCCCCTGAACGCGTACGTCTCGATGCCCGCATCGGTCGCGATCATATGCGCGAGCGCGACTTTGAGATCCGGCACCTTCAGCGCGTCGTTGAAGATGTTCTTCGGATCGCTGTGCAGCGCGGTGATGCCGTGCGCGTCGACCGCCCAGAAGACGACGTCGCTCCGGATGCCCATCTCTCGGATCAATCTCGCCGTGAGCTTCGCGAGATCGATGCCGGCGCTTACCATCGCGATCACCCGTCCACCCGGTCCGCGGACCGGAACGGCGACCATCGCGACCGGCGTATCCGCGGCGCGACTGACGATCAGATCACCGACGACCGTCTTCCCCGCAAAGGCCTTGACGAAATACGGACGGTCGGAGATCCGCACCGGTTGCAAGCCCCTCCCGGCGACCCAGTAGCGCCCGTCCGGCGTCGCGTAGATCGCGGTCGCGGCCGTCTCTCCGCCGGCGGCGATGCGCAGTGGCCCTTCGATCGCGCTCCAGTTCCCCGAGCGCGCGGCCGAACTCGCCGCGAAGGCCTCCAACCCGCGTAACGTCGCCTCGACATGCGCGTCGGTGAGCGAGACGAACGATTGGAGACCGATATTCCCGTCGATCGCGAAGGCCGGCCGAGCGGACGCGCCGGACGCGCAGAGCAAGGCGATCGCGAGCATGGCGATGAGCTTCTTCATAGGGTCGATACGTATGCGCGGATGCCGACGGTTCCCTGCGACCAGTCGACCGGCCCGCAGGGGTCAAAACCGGGCGTCGCGCGGGCTTTCATGTTGAAGTCATGTGCGCGAGATAGAATGGGGCATGACAAAGCAGATCTTGGCGCTCGTATTCGCGACCGCGCTCACGTTGCCGTCAGTGGCCGGCGCGGCCATTCCCCTCAAGGGCAGCCGCTATCTCTCTCAAGCGAAGATCACGCAGGCGCAAGCCACCGAACGTGCCCTGGCAGTCGAGCACGGCACGATCCTAGACGTGGAACTGGAGCGGGAGAAGGGCGGGAGCGGCCTGCGCTACAGTTTCGACATCCGGGTCGGGAAGGTCGTTCGCGAAGTCGGCATCGATGCGGTGACCGGCCGCGTCCTCGAAGACTCCGTCGATAGCGGCAACGACTAGGACCGCCTGCTGAAGCTCAACGACTTCGCCCTCAGGCACGAGAAGAGCATCGCATTTTTGATCGCGGTGTTGGTCGTGCTCGGAGCGTATACGTTTGTGCGCATTCCCGCGTCGATCTTTCCGACGATGAGCTTCTCGCGCATCGACGTCGTCGTCGACGTCGGCGACCTTCCGCCCGAGCGAGTCCGGATCGCGGTCGCTCAACCGCTGGAGCGTGCGTTCGCGGGCCTACCTTCGGTCGAAGAGACGAAGGCGACGTCGGCGCAGGGAAGCGCCGAACTGGTCGTCACGTTCGCCCCCGCTACCGACGTCCAGAGCGACCTTCAATACGTCGACCAAGCCATTGCCGCCGCGCGATCGCAACTTCCAGCCGACGTGAACGCGACCGCGACGGTCATCAACCCGAACAGCGAGCCCATCGTCTCGTACGCCTTCACATCGCAGACACTCTCGCAGACCGTGATCCACGAACTCCTCGCGCTAGACCTCGTGCCTCAGCTTTACGGGACGCCGGGGCTCGCGCGCATGTTGACCATCGGCGGTCCCGCTCGCGAATATCTCGTCGAACTCGACCCGGCCGCCCTGGCCGCCAATGGAATGGGCGTCGGCGATGTCACGCGCGCGCTCGCCGACGCAACGGACGTCGTCTCGCCGGGCGTATCGTCGGCCTACGCGCGACGCGACGTACTGGTCGTGGATTCACGCGTGACCGATGTCGCCTCGCTCGGAGCCATAGCGGTGGCCGACGGTCACGGCGGAGCGATTCCGCTACGCGCACTCGGCAAGGTACGACTCGGTGTCGCACCGCCCGCCGACGCCGTATCCTTCGATGCAGAGCGCGCGGTGGCGCTCAATTTCTATGCGCTGCCCGGCGCCGATGCCGTGAAGATGGCGGATGCGATCGCCGCGAAGATGGCGACGCTCGCGCCACACCTTCCCGCCGGGATCGAGGTGGTGAAGTTCTGGGACCAGACCACGCTCATCCGCGAATCCCAGGCCAGCCTTCGCGACGCGATCGGGCTCGGCGCACTTCTCGCGATCATCGTCATCCTGGTCTTCTTGCGCGACCTGCGCCTCACGCTGATCGCCGCGCTCGTGATTCCCGTGGCCATCGCCATCACCGTGTTCGCCATCGGTCTGCTGGGCCAATCGCTCAACCTGATGAGCGTCGGCGCGCTGGCGGTAGCGGTCGGACTGATCATCGACGATGCGATCGTCGTGATCGAGAACATCGCGCGCAATTTGCACCTCTATCCGCACGATTCCAAGCGCGCGGTCATCACGAAGGCGATGGGCGAGCTGATCGCGCCGATGTCGGCATCGACGGTGACGACCGTCGTCGTCTTCGTCCCGCTGCTCTTGCTCACCGGCGTCAGCGGCTTCTTCTTCCGGGCGCTCGCTACGACGCTCGGCACCGCGCTCGTGATATCGCTGGCGCTCGCCATCCTGATGACGCCGCTCCTGGCGCTGCACATGATCCGGCCCGCGAACCAACTGCACGACGACGTCGGCTTCACGAGCCGGGCGCTGGCGCTCTACGAGCCGCTGCTTCGGTGGGCGCTTTCACATCGACGAGCGATCTATCTCGGTTCCGCCGGCGTGCTCGCCGTCACCCTGATACTCCTGACGCGCCTGCCCAGCGGCTTTTTGCCGACGCTCGACGAGGGTCAATTCGAGATCGGCTATCAGATGCCGCCGGGCACGACGCTCGACGCGAGCGACACCGCAGCGACCGCGCTCGAGCGGATCGCGCTTGCCGATCCGGCCGTCGCGACGGTCGGGCGTTTCAGCGGAATCGACACCAACGGATTCTCGCCGACGCCGGTCCGGAACGGGACCATTCGCGTCGTACTGAGACCGGCAGGCCAACGCCCGAGCTACGAGCGGATCAGCGGCCGCCTGCGAGACGCCATGCAGAGCGCGGTGCCGGCCGCCAACCTGGACTTCCATCAAATCCTCGAAGATATGCTGGACGATATCTCGGGCGCCCCTGCGCCGCTGCAGATCATCATCCGCGGATCCGATCAGGACGGGCTGATACGCGCGGCCCGGGCCATTTCGGCACGCATCTCCAAAGTCGCCGGGATCGAGGATGCGTCACCCAACGTCCAGTTCGACGACCCGGCTTCACGGATCGCACCGGACCGCACCCGCCTAGCCGCGTTAGGTGCTACGACGGGCGAACTCGATGCTGCCCTCGCCGCCTCGTCGCAAGGATCCGTGGCCGCGGGCCTGGCGACAGCCACCATGCTCGTTCCGATACGCGTGACCTTGAACCAGCCGCCCGGATCCGCGGCGACGCGGCTCCTCGCGTTGCCGGCCGGTCTCGTCCCGCTGGCATCCGTGGCGCGCGTTTCGCCGAGTCGGCTCTCCAGCGACGTCACCGAGCAGAACGGGCAACGCGTCGCGATCGTCACGGCCAATATCGGCGCTCGAAGCCTCTCGGGAATCGTGACGGACATGCGCGCAGCCATCGAGCGCACGTCCTTGCCGCCGGGGATAACCTGGTCCATCGGGGGCGAATACCGCGCGCAGCAGCAGTCGTTCGGAGAGTTCGCGGCCGTTATCGCGATATCGATCGTGCTCGTCTTTTTCGTAATGCTCGCGACCTTTCGCTCGTACCGGCTACCCCTGGTCATCCTCACCGCCATTCCGCTCTCGCTCATCGGCGTCGCCTTGGGGCTCTTCGTCACCGGGACGCCGTTCAACGTATCCTCGTTCATGGGTCTGCTGCTGCTCGTCGGGTTGATCGTCAAGAACGGCATCCTGCTGGTCGACATCGCGAATCAGCGACGCGCCCAGGGCGCGACCGTCGAGGAGGCGCTCGTCGAAGCCGGTCGTCTGCGGCTGCGGCCCATCGTCATGACCACCTTCGCCGCGATCGGCGGTCTGCTACCGCTCGCCATTGGCTTGGGATCGGGATCGGAAATGGAGAAGCCGCTCGCCATCGCGGTCATCGGAGGGCTCTCGACCGCGACGGCGTTCACGTTGATCGCTATCCCGGTGTTGTACGCCGGCTTCGCCGGCAAGGAGGCCGCCTCATGATCGCCGCCGTCGCCGTCGCGCTCGCGCTCCGCGATGTCCAGGTCGCCGCGCTCGCCCACGCACCGACGGTCGCTCGGGCGCAAGCTGTCGTACGCGAGCGGGCGGCGCAACTGGCTGCGGCCGAGGCGACCGGCATACCGGACGCGTTTGTGAATTATGCGCAGACGCCGCAGGCGGGGAGCATGGGCGGCACGATCGTCCAGCACCTCACCACCGGCGGGCTGCAGATGACACTGGGGGACGCGACCCATCGGAGCGCCGCGGCGGCGCAGGCGATGGCGCAGTTGCGGGCAGCCCGGCAGGACGAACTCGATGCCGAACGGATCGAGAGGATCGGCGCGGTCGGGCTCTACTTCGACGCCATCCGCACGCGCGCGATTCTCGATCTGCAGCGCGCCGTAATCCTGGCCGACCGATCCGACGTACGGGCCGCCACGCTCCGATACCAGATCGGCGAGGCTCCTCGCATCGATGTCGTGCGCGCCGACGTCGCCTACTCGCTCGCGCGCGCCGATCTGGCGGGCGCGCAAGCGGCCGCCGACAACGCCGATCAGTCGCTAGCGATCGAGGTCGGCATGCCGGTCGCGGCGCTCGTCCTTCCGCTGCTCGCCGACGTGCCGTCCGCGACCTCGCCCGCACCCGCCGCCTCGACGGCGGTCGAAACGGCGTTACGACTCCGCCCTGACATCGCATCCGCTCGGGCGTCGGTTACCGAGCAAGAGGCGGCTCTTGAAGGGGCGCGACGCGACCGGCTACCCCTCGTCAGCGCGCAGGCCGGTTGGGCGACCGGCATCGATTCCGGCCTGCACGTCTCCGGCCCGAGCGTCGGCGTGACGCTCGATCTCCCGCTCTCGCGCGCGTCCGACGATCTGGTCGTCGCCGCGCGTGCGCGCATCGACCAGGCCCGTGCCACGCTCGAGCTGGCGCTACGGAAGGCCGAACTCGAAGCATCCGCTGCGACGCGCTCATACTTCGCCGATGTCGATGCGGCGGCGGCCGCCACAGCGGCCCGCGAGGAAGCGCGGCTGGAGGTGCGCGCCGCCGAACAGGGTTATCGCGCCGGCGCATCGTCGAGCATCGAGTTGCAGGACGCTCGCCGGACCTTTGCGCAGGCCGCCGTCGCTCAGACGACGGCGCAGTCCGCTCTGCTCGAAGCGCGAACGGTGCTCGAACTAACGATGGGGATCACGCCATGAAGAATCGACGTTCCGCGGTTGTGGGCGGTCTCGCCGCGGTCTGTCTGCTGGTGCTCCTCGTCGCGACGTGGAGCGTGTTGCATCGCTCCCCGGCCCCGGACGCGACTGCGGCCGGCCCGCAGGTGCCGCTCGCTACCGCTCGAGTCGGTCGCATCGATATGACCGTCGATGCCGTCGGGCGCGTCGGCCCGAGTGCCGGCGGCCGAAGCAGGCTCGCGTTCGCCCAGAGCGGGATCATCGCGTCAGTCGACGTGCACGTCGGGCAGCGCGTCGCGGTCGGAGAAGCGCTCGCGACGCTGGACGATTCGGCACTGACGCTCGCGCAACGACAAGCCGCGGCCGACGCGACGGCGGCACGCGCGCAGGCGCGAGCGGCCGGGATCGATACGGTCGGCGTGCGCCTCTCGACCGATCGAGCCGCGCTATCGCGTCAGCAACGACTCTACGCGGCCGGCGTCGCAGCGCGAAAAGATGTCGAGGCTGCGCGCGCTCAGGTCGCCGCCGATACCGCCGATGCCGGAACCGCCTCGGCCAACCGGGCCGCTGCCGAAGCCCAAGCCGTCAGCGCGTCTGCGCGCGCGGCGCTAGCGCAACTCGATGCGGCCCGGGCCGTCCTGCGAGCGCCGACCGCGGGCACGATCGTGGCGATCTACCGCAGCGTCGGTGAATCGGTCGATCCGAGCGTCGCCGTCGTCGGCCTCGCGCCACCGAGCACGGGAGAGATCACGCTACAGGTGACCGCCGCCGACGCCGCTCGGATCGCCTCGGGCGATCGCGTAGCGCTCGTCGCGGACGGATCGGCGCAGACCTTCCGTGGAACGGTCGTCGGCGTTGCGAATGCGGTCGACGCGGCCACGCAGATCGCCGAAGTATCGGTACGCGCGAACGTCCCGCTCTCGCTCGCCGGAAGCGCCGTGAGCGCGCGGATCGTCGTCGCGCGCGATCGTGGCGTGATCGTCCCCCACGAGGCCATCGTAGACGATCCGCAAACCGGAGGGGCTCTCGTCTTCGTCCATCACGTCGCGGCGGACGGAAGCGACTCGTTCGTGCAGCGACGGATCGTCATCGTCTTCGACAACGGAACCGATGCCGTCGTGACCGGGCTGAACGCCGGAGAGCACGTCGCCGCTCGCGGCGCGTTCGAGCTGCTGGCTCCTTCGGGGGGCTAGTCCGGAACCAGGACCGCGCGCAACGCGACCGTCACGACTCCGCCGCCATCGCGGGCGTTCTCGATCGTCATCGCGCCACCGTTGGCTTCGACGATCGTCCGCGCGATCGACAGGCCGAGACCCGTGCCCCCGCGCGGGCGAGCCCCGTCGGCCCTCCAGAACCGTTCGGTCGCGTGTTGTAGGGCCTCGATCGAAAAGCCCGGTCCATCGTCGCTCACCGCGATCGTGACCCGCTCACCGCTCGCGCGCACGTCGACGGTCACGCGCCCGGTGGCGAAGACGATCGCGTTATGCAGGATCGCCATCAGGGTGCGCTCCAGACCGGCTGGATCGACGATCGCCGACGCACGCTCGCCCAGAGCGGTCAGCGCGACGCCCTTGGCCTTCGCCGTTGCGTCGACCCGCTCGACCAGCGAGACGGCCGTCGCAAGGACGTCGACCCGGATACCTGCAGCCGCATCGACATCCGCCCGCGCGACGACCAGCAGGTCGTTGACGAGCACCTCCAATCGCTCCGCCTCGATCGCGATGCCTCCAAGCGCCTTGCGGTACTCGTCGGTGCTACGCGGCTGCCGCAAGGCCAACTCGGTCTCCGCGCGGAGCACCGTGAGGGGCGCGCGCAAATCGTGCGAGGCATCCGCCGCAAAACGGCGCTCCGTCTCGAAGGCCTCCTGAAGCCGGTCGATCATATGGTCGAACGAGGACGCGAGTCGCGCAAGTTCGTCGGTGCCCTGCGCATGGAGGCGAAGCGAAAGATCCTTCGCCTCGATGCGAGCCGCAAGTGCGGCGATCCGCTCGATCGGCGCCACGATTCGATCGGCGGAGAGCCGCGCGAACAGCACCCCCAGGCCGATGACGACGAGCCCTAATACGGCGAAGACCGCCAGCATCGCGTGGTCCACGTCGTCGATCCAATCGCTCGATTTCCATACGAGCACGCCCCCGACCGTGTGCCCGTTACGTACGATCGGCTGCATCAGGAGCCGGATCGGTTCGCCCAGCACGCTCCCGTTCGCGAAGGTCGGATTTCGCACGGGTATTCCGGATACGGGCGGCCGGTCGCCCGCCAACACGCGACCGTCGAGATCGACGATCGCCTCGTGGGTATCGCGTCGCAAGGTGGCCGTCTGCCCGAGGTCGCCCGCATCCGGGTGTGGACGTCCTCCGATCACGTCGATCGCGCCGCCGACCGCGAGCGCGGTAACTCGTAGCTGGGTGTCCAGCGTGGTGCGAAGCGCACGGTCGATCGCGACGATGGAGATAGCCGCGAACAAGATCGTCGCGAGTGCGGCGGCTGCCACCACCGCCACTACGACGCGCGTGCGAATGCTCACTCGAGCGCGTCCAGACGATAGCCGATGCCACGCACCGTGTGGATTACCTGTGTCTCACCGCCCTCGGAAAGCTTTGCCCGCAGCCGCCGCGCATACACGTCGAGCACGTTCGAGGTCCGCTCCTTCTCGAGATCCCACAGCTGCTCTTCGATCGTCCGGCGCATGACCGTCTGATGGACGTGACGCATGAGGATCTCCAAGAACGCCCCTTCCTTCGCGGTCAAGACGATCTCGCGTCCCGCGCGCTCGACACGCCGCGTTGCGACGTCCATCTCGATGTCGCCGGCCCGTAGAAGATTCTCGCGCCAGGTGGGCGGTCTCCGGACGACGGAACGCAATCGCGCCTCGAGTTCCGCGAAGACGAACGGCTTTCGGAGATAATCGTCGGCGCCGGCGTCGAGCCCCGTGATGATGTCGGCGACTCCGTCCCGTGCCGTGAGTAGCAGGGCCGGCGTTCGGACGCCCTCCGCGCGCAGCCCTCGCAGGAGCTGGAAGCCATCGACGAAGGGCATATTCACGTCCAGCACGATCGCGTCATACGGCGTAGCATCGAGATACGCACGCATCGTTCGGCCGTCCGACAAGGCGTCCACGGTGTGTCCGCCCTCGCGGAGTCCGCGTGCGAGCAGCTCCCGCAATGGGTCGTCGTCTTCTACGATCAGCAGTCGCATCGTCATTTCGCCTTCTCCAAAATAGCGCGGCGGCCCCCGAGGGTGGGAGCCGCCGTTGATGTGGCGCTATCGACCCGCTTGCGGTAGCCTGAGCGGTCGTCGCGCCGCCGACGGCCGACGTGGTCATCGGATCGGCGGAAATCGAGCCCTGCTAATACGTGCCCTTGTAAGGCGCGGAGCCGTTTACGATGTCGCGAACGCGTTGGGGAAAGTCGTCGCCGATCGTCTGGTTGATGCTGTCTTGCCAGGCCCACACGATCAGGTCGCGTAGTTCTCCGGCGCCATAGGCCAGGCGCCGCGCGAGGAACGTTCGGGCTTCGGAACTGCCGTGGGCAAAGCCGCCGGCTTTGTCGATGCTGTAGAGTTTCGTCACGGTGGCATTGGACCCGAGCAAATAGCGCGTCACCGCGCGCATCGTCTCCGTTTCGCTGACGAGGCCCGTATCGGTCGGTACATCGAGCGGCGCGAGCGCTTTCGCTACCAGCGCTTCGGTGATGTCGCGGTTCACGGCATCGGTCTCGAACAGATCGTGGACGTGCGTCGAGTTCGTGTATCCGTGCGGATTCGGGTACTTACCCCACCCGTTGAAGTGCACGCTGATATGCAATGGCTGCGAGGCATCCGCGACGTAATGGCCCCACACGCCGGCATCGCGCAGGACGAGCGCTTCATCGAGCTTTCGCCGGAGCGTCGCCTTCGCTCGGATGATGCCGGTCGGCGCGTGAGCAGACTCGTACGCATCGACGCGCCAGTAGGCGAAGTCCATGCGCAGTTGCTGCCATCCCTCGACGATCGAATAGGGCAGGAAGCCCGCCTTGTACTGATCGTAGCCGCGCGAGCGCAACGCGGTATCGTACGCTTCTTGGGTGGGCGGCAGGGCACCGAGCGAGAGGCCGAAGATGGTGTTGTCGGCGCCGAGGTCCACGTAATGTCCGGGATCGTTCGAGGCATCCCATGCCTTTCCGGCGCCCTTCTGGCGATCGAGTTCGATCCCGAGATGGGCGATTTCATAGACGCCGGCCTTCGTGCGCATGAATGACGGCAGCGTCGCGGGCAGCGATGCGGCCGCAAGATGATTGACGATGTAGTGGCCCTTTGGGCCCCATGCAAGGGCATTGGCACCGTTGGCGACGAGAGCGAATACCACGATCGTGGCTATAAGGGAACGTTTCACGGTCAAAACTTTCGTTGAAGCAGTCGTGCAAGGCGCGGGCGCATCCTCTCCTTCGCGGTGAGGATGATCTCGCGCGCCGCGTCGCGACGTCCATCTCGGAGCCGTCGTCGACGCGGCGGTGGTCGGCCTGCCTACGGTAGCCTGGTCGACAATACCAGCCGGAAGGTGGCCGGCCCCAGGACGTTGCCGTTTGTAACCGCGGTCGTACCGTTGGCAAGCGAGATCGGACGCCCCCCGCCGTAGGTCGGTAGGACCGCGGGATACGCGCTGAAGATGTTGTCGCCCGAGAGCTGCAACGAGAGCGTCTTGCTGACCGGATAGCGCAACGTCGCGTAGCCGATGCCGAAGGCCGGCTCGTTCAGCGAGTTGTTGTTGCCGTAGTAGGTGTCGCCGAGCGACGCGTACGCGCCGTTTCCGAAGCGATAGGAGATCTCGGCATTGGCCTGCGAGTACGGTATGCGCATATTGCCGTTGTACGACTGCCCGCCGATCCCGACGCCAACACCGTTAGTGTTCTGCCCGGCGATCACGTTGAGGTTCTGGTCCATCGTGCATCCCGGTCCGGGGATCGAGCAGTAGAAGTACTGCGGCAGGTTATAGTAGTAGCCTCGTTGCAACGCGCCCGCGAGCGTGTAGCCGAATCCGACGGCCGGCGCGTGCGTGATCGAAAGCTCTAGCCCCTGAAAGCGCGCGTTGCTGATGTTGACGTTCGTCTGGTTCAGGATCGGCGTACCCGGAGGCACTGGGCCTGAGCTCGACGAGCAAGGGTTGGCCGGGCCGCACGTCAGACCGGTTGCGACGGTCTGACCGAAGAAGCGGTTGTAAAGGTTCGTGCTGTACAGGTCGCCCGAGATCACCGTTTGGTCCTTCAAGCGAATGTCGCCTCCGAGGTCCCAACCGAAGCCCGTCTCCGGCTTCAGGTTTCCGTTACTCTGCGACTCGATCGCGACGTGATTCCCCGAATCATATGCCGGCGTCGAGGTGATCCCGATCAGCAGTCCCATGAAGGGCGGAGCGATCGAACTCCCGATCGCGAGACGGACGGCCGACGAACCGTTCGGGCGGTAGACGAACCCGAGGCGCGGGTCATTGTGCGCCGCCGTGCTGGTCTGGAAGATGACGCCCGTTCCCTTCACCACCGTGTCGTAGCTGCTACACGTAGGGTCGAGGATGGGGCAGCCGATCGGATACGTGCTGCTGTACGTATTGAAATAGTCGCTCAGAGTGGCTTCGAGCTTCTGGCCGAAGTACATATGATCGCGGAGCATGTAGGTGGTCTGCGTCTGCGACGTGCCCGGGGGTATCGCGAAGCCGTAGCTCGGGCCGCTGAACGTCGCATAGTCGACGCTCTGCGCGTAGGTGCGGTCGACCGAAAACGTCAGCAGATCTCCGCCCATCGGATGCTGATATTCGAACGTTCCGCCCGAGAGCTTGTCGGTTTCGGGCTCCTGGTAGTAGTTGCCGAAGCCCACGCTGGCCGCCGTCCCGTTGAAGGTCGGATACGCGATGGGCGGCAGGTTCTGCTGGTCGGTCGCGACGCCGTAGAGCGTCAGGCTATTGGTGTCGTTCGAGGTCGGGTTGCTGCCCTGGTATTGGAAGCGGGTAATAGCCGCGTGGTAGTACCGCGCGAGAACCGTGTCCTTGCCGAGGGTCGTGTTCATCTCCGCTTGGAAGATCGGCTCGTTGTTGATCTCGCCGCTGAACGCACCGCCGGCCACGCTCGCCACCTGGACCGGTCCAGGCTTCAGCGCGCCGCTATAGCTCGGATCGCCCGGCACGAAATATGCGTTGGTGAGCGCCGATGTATTACCGTTCTGGTCGCTGTAGGACTGGCCGCCGAGATAGCTGGCCGTAATGCTCGTGGACGGCGAAAGCTTGTAACGAAACTTGAGCAACTCTGCGGTCTGATCCAGGTTCCCGTAGAGACGGACGCAGCACGCAAGGAGCGAGTAGCCCGTCTGAATCGAGCTCGAGGTGCCGCGATAGTTATCGTCGTAGGTCGCGTTGCCGCTGAGCTGGCCGCCGCCGTAGTACCCGCCCGACGGATCGAAATAGACCTGGCGGCCGTTGAGAGCCGACGGATCGTTCAGCGTTGCGACATCCACGACGAATCCGAGCTTGCCGACCGTATCGGAGAAACCGAAGTTCGATTGCGTCCCACCTTGATTGTCGCCGCCGAAGGACAGCATCGCCAGCGGCGCGAGCGTCGGGTCCTTGGTCCGGAAGTTCGTCGTTCCACCGATCGCGTTGTTGACCACCGGCGCGTTCGCGCCGGGTCCTTTGACGACTTCGATCGCGCCGAACATATTCGCGTTCAGAAACGTCGTGACGTTGTCGCCGTACTGGCCTACCGAGATCGGGTGACCGTCGATGAGCGAGGCGGTCTCATACGACGTCGCGCCGCGGATGTTCGGCACGGTGATGGCGCCCGGCGCCGCCGCGTTCGAGGAGTTCGAGGGGAAAGATATCTGCAGCCCCGGGACCTGGCTGAGGACGCGAGTCACCTGCGTCTGACCCTGGTCGGTGAAGAGCTGCGGGGTCACGACGGTCTCGGAAGCCGCGGACGTATTGATGGTCCCGCGACCGGCCTTTGTGCGGACCGAGGCGATCGTGTGCAGCGAGGAAAATGACGCCTGATCCATACGTACCGTCAGCACCTCGGGCTGGCCCACCAGCACCGCGATGTCGGTCTGATTCGCGGTAGCGTACCCGCTCTTGCTGACCGTCACCGCGTACACGCCCTGCGCCACGTCCGCGATCGAGAACGTGCCCTTCGCGTCCGTATCGGTGCGGTACTGCGCGGGCCCGCGCAATACGACGGTGGCGCCCACGATCGGTGCGCCGACTCCGTCGGTGACCGTTCCGCTGACCGTCGACGTCGTCGCTGCTAACGCCGTACCCGACACGAGGGCGACGGACGCGCACAGGAGGATTGCGCCGAAGATATTTCTCCCTAGTTCGAACATGGGTACCCCTCTTCAAGTAAGTGCGTCATGGAGTCCAGTGCAGCCGCTGCACGAAGTCGCCGTCCGGGTCCGACCAGACCACCCAGATGTCTCCGGTGCGTTCGTCGATTCCGAGCGTATGGATCGAGTGGCCGGTGTCGATGCTACCGAGCACCTCGGGAGCCTTGTCGGGTGCGAGGGCGATCACGTTGACGATTCCGTTACCCGCGCACACCATCAGCTTGCCGGCGTCGCCGGTGCTACATTGATCGATGCGCTTCTGCACCGTCGCGCTGCCCACGAAGTCCCCCGCCAAGGTATAGGTAGACATAACGCCGTTATTGCCGCCGACCGCGATCGTCCGCTGTGCGGCGGAGGCGACGAGCGGATGATCGTCCGTGATGTCGGGCGTGTGCACCAGCTTCACGATCTTCAGTGTCTTCGGATCCACGATCGCGAACGCGTCGACGTCGGCGAGGTTCTGATAGAACGTGTGGCTCGACTGGTCGACGGCCGGCGACTCCATGTCTTTCGTCGGCATGGTAAGGGTGGCGATCAGCTTCATGTTCGCCGAATCGATGACGTAGACGTGGCTTCCGTTGTCCTCGTCGGCGTAGATGCGGTGGAGCCCGGCGTCGTACGCCATCGCATCGACCGGCCCCGGCACGTCTACGCTAGCAAGCACCTTCATCGCAACCGGGTCGACCTTGGAGACGGTATCGTCCGTCCCGTTGCCCGTGAACACCTCGCCGGAGGCGGGGTCGACGACCACACCGTGCATCGGTCCGACGCGCACCTGGCCCGTCACGGCACCGGTCTTCGCATCGACGATCAAGAGCCGCTGACTTGAGGTGTGAGCCGCATAGATCCGGCCTCGCGCCTCGTCGACCGCCACGTAGTCGAACCCGGAATAGATCGGGACTCGTACCGGAGGAGCGGCGGCGGCAATCGTCATCGATGTCTCCTGGCAAGGGGCAGGCGGTCGTTCGTTCTACTGTATTCCCTCCACATGAACTCAACATGAAGTCGCGACGAAGTCGTCTACCCCGGCTTTTCGATCGTCAGCAGAAAGCCGTCGCCGTCCGGCTCGCAGGTGTAGCTGCAGCCGCGTTCCTCCAGTTCCGGGAACAGGAACATCGGCCGCCGATCCATCTGCGCGACGATCGAACCGCCGGCCGGGAGCGTGTCGAGCGCCGTCAGGATGCGCAACATCGGCTCCGGCGGCGACAACCCGCGGTTATCCAGGAACACGCGCAACGGTTCCATCGGTCTCCCTTCCGGCTCCGTAGAGCCACGCGAGTTTGCCGAGAGCGATCGTCGCCGCGACGCCACCGAGGGCGTAGAGATCGTACCCGGCCGCGGCGACGCCGGGCCATCTCGACGAGCCGATCGCCGCGACGATCGTTCCGCCGGCCATCAACCCGAGCGCGAGATACGCGAGCGGCAAAGGTACGGCCACGCTGAGCGCGGGCAGTTGCGCCGCGGGCCGTCGCTCCTTGGCCGCGCGCCAGGCGAGGAAGCCCGCGATCTTATAGGCGTAGCCGAGAATCGTGATCGAGATCCATCCCAGTACGGCCAGGATCACCGCCGCCGTCTGCAGACCGTTCTGCCAGGTCGCCGCGATCGCGACGATCGTCGCCGCGATCCCGAGCCCCCACGCGACCCCACCGTAGCGCAGGCTGACGTCGATCCGCTTGCGCATCCGCGTGCGAAGGGTTCGCAGGTGCGAGATCCCCAGCATCACGCCGGATGCGAGCAGGCCGAGCAGTCCGAGGCGTAGCCCGAGCGGCGATTGCAGAAATCCGGCCGTCACCGCGACGCCGGCGGCGGCCACCCAGGCCATCGCACCCCGACCGTACCCGTCGCCGTGTGCGACCGCGAACATCGGGACGAAGCGATACGAGATCGCGACCACCAGCAACGTCGCGAAACCGGCGATCGCCAAGACCGCATGGAGCGGCGCGAGTTGGCCGATCGGCGCGGCAACGCGACCCACGAGCACGCCGGCCATGGTCGCACCGATACCCGCCGCGATTCCGAATGCGAGCAACGCGCAGGCCATGAAGAGGCGCGTCCGGACTTCGTCGCGACCCGTCCACAGCCGCCACCCATTCCACAGAACCCACACCGCCGAGACGACTGCGAGTATCAAGCCCGCAGCCGCAAACGTAGGCGCGCCGTAGAAGCCCGCGATCAACAGCGCGAATCCCAGGAAGAACCCGACGGCGACCGCGATGACGCCGTACGGTCGGGCGACCGGCGCGTGCGTCAGGACCGGGAGGAGCTGGTTGAGCGCGCCGACGATCGCCAAGACGATGAAACCGGCGAACGCATGCAACGCTCCAAGCGATCCGCCGCCGATCGCCAGCAACCCGCAGCCGGCGACGAACATCGCGAGCGCGGCGCCCAGCACCCACCCGCTTCCGATCGGGTCACTGACCCGCGGGCCCAGATCGATCATCGCTCACGCGTGAACAAGATGTGCCATTCGTCGTTCCCCATATCCGTCGTCGTATGGGAGAAGCCGCGCTTCTTCAAGACCGCATAGAGCGGCGTCGGCTCGAACGAGTTCACCAGCAAGAACTGGTCGTCGTCTTCTAATCCGTCGACTGCGGACATGATGGCTTTGAACGGTTCTTCGCCGCGCTCGTGGTATGGTCTCACGTCGAGTTCGATGGTCGGCATCGTGAATGGCTCCTCCGGCTATGATGTGTGTCGCATCAGACGCGCCCGAGCGCGCGGCGCGCGTCGTCGCTCAGGCGGTCGATGCTCCAAGGCGGATCGAAGGTCACCTCGACGCGCGCGCGCCGGACCCAAGGCAGTCGCTCCAGCGTATCCGTCACGTCGCGCACGATCGTCTCGTGCATCGGGCAACCGGGCACGGTCAGGGTCATGTCGATCGCGACGTCGGCCCCGTCGACCTCGACCCGATAGAGCAACCCGAGCGAGACGATGTCGATGCCCAACTCGGGATCGATGACCGCCCGCAAGCTCTCGATCACCCCGAGCGCGTGCGTCTTCTCTCCCGGGGCACCGTCTGCCGAGCTCAGGTCCGGCGATCGATCTCCACTCGCCACGTTTCGGGACCCTCCTCGAGGTACTTCCAACCGTACTTGCCCGGGTGGTCACCTTCGATCTCGAACCGTAGCGGTCGTGGGTCGTGATCGTTCAGGATGACCAGAGACTCGCCGACCCCAAGAGCCTCGAGGCGCCGGTGAATGGTCGGGTGCTTGTCGCGCGGCGGGATGACCGTCACGTCGAGTTCGTTGCTGGGCGTTGCGTTCGTGCTCATACGTCTACCCTAACGCGAACGCCGGTCGGAATTCGTTGACCTGCGGCAATTCCCAGAGATGGGCCAATTGTACGAAAATGACGCAGGTCGTTGGATGCGCAGACGGGCACCCGGACACTACAACGTAAGAACGGCATCATAAACGGAGGGGCTCATGGGGAGCGGCGATCTCGTCCTCAAGATTTTTCTCGTCGTCGCGGTCGTCGCGATCGGCTCGATGGTCCTCTTGGCAAATTTCGGCGCGCGATCGCCGATCTCTCAAGAGGCCGTTGGCGCGCGCGGCTATGCGCTCCGGCGCTATTGGTTCTGGGCGGTGCTGCTCGGCGGGATCCTCACGTTCGCGCTGACGATTCCGCACTTCCCGTACCCGAGCGCGCAGGCGTCCTTGACCGCAAAGCACATCACCGTCGTCGCCGAGCAGTACGCATTCAAGCTGCCCGCCACGATCCCGCGGAATCTGCCGATCATCTTCGACGTCACCTCCAAGGACGTCAACCACGGGTTCGCCATCTACGCGCCGGACGGCACCCTCATCAGTCAGGTCCAAGCCATGCCGGACTACGTCAACCATCTTCCGATCACGTTCACCGTTCCGGGTCACTACACGCTGCGCTGCCTCGAGTACTGCGGCATCGCGCACGCTTCAATGCAAGGGGGCTTCGACGTCCGATGACGACTGTACCGAACGTCAGCGTCCCGGGTAGACGCGTCATGTGGACCTACATCCTGACCGGCCTCGGGATCTTCGCCTTGATGCTAGTGGCCGGCATCGGCCTGCGCGCGTCGCAAGCCGGCTGGATCCCGCTCGATCCGGGAACCTTCTATTCGATACTGAGTCTGCACGGCGTCGGAATGATCGTCGCGATGGCGCTCGCGGGACTCGGCCTGCTGTGGTATCTGGTCCGCCGCGAGACCGACCTCGACGTCCGCGTGCCGTACGTCGCCTACGGATTCTTCCTGGCGGGCGTCGTCTGCGTCATCGTGGCCGTCGTTCCGGGACGGTACGGATCGCTCTGGACGATGCTCTATCCGCTTCCGTTCGTCGGCACCTACTGGCCGAGCTGGGCGACCGGCGCGTGGCTCTTCGGCAACGCACTCGTGATGCTCGGCTTCATGATCTGGTGCGCGCAGATCTTGGCCGCACTGCTGCAGAAGTACGGCGGCGTCCGCGGCATGCTCGCGATCGACTACGTCTTGAA
>JBEPVY010000037.1:0-18126 GCA_041690835.1 Vulcanimicrobiota bacterium
AAGAGAATGATGGTGTGCAGGCACATGCCGCCCGCGCCGGGTTGCCACTGCGGACCCGAACCGTGTTTGCGCAGACCGGAGAGTTCGTTCCAGGTCGCGCCGCCGTCGGTCGTCTTGAAGAGCGCCGCATCTTCGACGCCGGCATAGACGGTGTCGGGATCCGTGAGGGATGGTTCGAGATGCCAGACGCGCGCGAAGTCCCACGGGTGCGGCGTGCCGTCGTACCACTGATGCGTGCCGGGCACGCCGTCGTACACGAAGCCGTTGCCGACCGGGTTCCAACTCTTGCCGCCGTCGTCGGAACGCTGCATCACCTGGCCGAACCAGCCGCTCGTCTGGGATGCGTAGAGCCGATTCGGATCGGCCGGAGAGCCCTTGAGGTGGTAGATCTCCCAGCCGGCGAAATGCGGGCCGCTGACCTCCCAGTTCTCGCGCCTGCCGTCGGAGGTGAGGATGAACGCGCCCTTCCGCGTCCCGACCAGAACTCGTACGCTGCTCATATTTTTGAGGCTACGCGGTCGCGGGTGGGGATGCCTCCGCGAAGTCCGCCAGGCTCTCGGGGCGGAGCACGGTGGCCGCGATCAGCGCGGCGACGGCGAGCAACACCGCGGCTACGGCGAACGAGATGCGCGCATCCGGAATGGTCGCCAGGATGGCCAGGCCGAACGCCCCGCCGACGTTGGCCGACGTGTTGACGAGGCCCGAGGTGACGCCCGAGTCGCTCGGGGTCGCATCCGACATCGCGAACATCATGATCGACGGGAACGACCCGCCGAGGCCCACGCCGAGCAGCACCATCGCCGGGAGCATCGTCAGGAAATAGTTGGCGTCGCGCGGCAGAATCGCGAAGATGCCGATGCCGATCGCCGCGAGCGTGATGCCGACGATGGTAACCGGACGCGGCCCGAACCGACGCGCGAGTTGCGCCCCCCAGCCGAGCGAGAAGCCGCCGATCGCGATCGTCACCGGCAGAAACGCGAAGCCGGTCTGGACCGCGCCGTATCCGAGGACCCGACGCATGTAGAGCGAGTCGAGGAAGAAGAAGCCGAACATCGCCGCGACGATGAGGATCTGCAACGCGATGCTCCCCGAAAGGTTGCGCGAGCGGAACAGATGCAGCGGCAAGAGCGGGAGATCGGCCGTAGCCTGCCGTGCGATGAAGGCCACCAGCAATGCGAGGGCTATGCCGAAGTACGTCAGGGTGCGCGCGGACGTTCCGCCGCTGTTCGGGATGTCGACGACCGCGTAGACCGCGAGCATCAAGGATGCGGTGATCAAGACCGCGCCGGCGACGTCGGCGCCTTGCCGGAGCCCGATGCCGCCTCCGCCTTTCACGTAGCGCCGGGCGAGCACGAGCGCCGCGATGCCGATCGGAACGTTCACGAGAAACGCCCAGTGCCAACTGAGCAACTGCGTCAGCGCACCGCCGACGAGCAGTCCGATCGAACCGCCGGCCGATGCGGTAAAGCTGAAGAAGCCCATCGCCTTCGCGCGTTCGAACGGTTCTTCGAACGTCGAGAAGATCATCGCGAGGATCACCGACGACGCGAGCGCGCCGCCGACGCCCTGTACGAAGCGCGCGCCGACCAGCACGTCGGCACTCCACGCGAATCCGCAGAGCATCGAGGCGAGCGTGAAGATGACGAGGCCGATGACGAACACGCGGCGCATGCCGATCAGGTCGCCGAGACGTCCCGCCAGCAAGAGCAGACCACCGAAAGCGATCATATAGGCGTTCACGACCCACGCGAGGCTCGCCCGCGAGAAACCGAGATCGTGTTGGATCGAGGGCAGGGCGACGTTCACGACGGTGTTATCGAGAACGATCATCAGCATGCCGACGCACAGGACGCCGAGGGCGATCCAGCGGTTCTGCACGGCTACTTCGCGAGGTACGCGCCGAGGCTGTCGAGCAGCTCGTTCGTTCCGTGCTGTCGTTGCGCGGGCGTGTCGAGACCGTCGAGGAAGACGCCCTGCTCGGTGAACGTCATCCGGGTGCCCGCGCCGTTCGCTTTGAACTCGACCGTCGAGACGCAGACCGAGATGCGATCCTCGCCGGCATCGATCGTGTGGGAGAAGGCGATGCGCACGTTCGGAACGATGTCCTGATAGGTCGCGACATACGTATAGATCGGCCCGCCCGGCGGCCCGCCGCGGCTGATCTCGAGCCCGCCGACGCGGAAGTCGAGGTCGTACGCTTCGGGCGTGCTCTCCGGATCGCCGAACCAGCGGCGCTTCGTGTCGCGGCTGGCCCAGGCGGCGTAGACCCGCTCGGGCGCGGCGTCGTAGCTGCGTTCAATGGTAAAGGTCGCGTACTCGGTCGAACGGGTGATGGACATAGCTCTCTCCTGGATCAGTCGGTGGTCTCGGCGAGCACTGCGCCCAGCCGGTCGAAGCGTCGTTCCCAGATCGCGCGCCGTTCGACGATCCAGCTCTCGGCCGTGTGGAGGACGGCCTCGTCGACCCGGCAGGTGCGGACCCGGCCGGTCTTCTCGGTATGCACTAGCCCGCTGGTCTCGAGGACGCGGAGATGCTGGAGCACGGCCGGTAAGGAGATCGTGAGCGGTTGGGCGAGCTGGCTGACCGACGCCGGGCCCTCCGTCAGCCGCTCGACGATCGCTCGTCGGGTTGGATCCGCAAGGGCCGCGAAGACCAGGTCGAGCGGTGGCGTATAGTTAAGCACTTGATTAAGTATTACTGCATCCCTGCCCAGCCGTCAACCCTCGGGACAAAAGAAAGGCCCGCGCCGCGCGCGAGCCTTTCGGGATTCCGGTGCCGATCGTTATCGGCGATAGATGCAGCGGAGCTGACCGTTCAGGTTGCCGATGTCATCGGTCGAACGGCACTGGCTGACGTCGAGGTACGAGGTCATCATCGCGCCCGAGTTGTTGCGGCAGTTGGCACTCAGGGTGCTGCCGTTCATGCTCGCGTTGTTGCACGACTGCTGATACGAACCGGCGGGCAAGCCGGCGTTTCCGCGATTGCCGCTGTAGCGACCGTTGCGACCGTGACCGTAGCGCCCTTGACCGCGGCCGTAGTAGCCGGAGTTCGCGCGGACGCAGCTGAGCTGCCCGTTGATGTTGCCGATGTCGGCGCCGTTGCAGGATGCGTAGGCGAGCGACGAGCGGACCCGCTGTCCGCTGTTATTGGTGCAGTTCGCGGTCAGCGTGCCGCCGCGGACGCGAGCGTTGTTACAGCTCTGTTGATACGATCCGGCCGGCATCTGCTGATAGCCGTAGCCGTAGCCCTGGGCCGACGCGTCGCCGGTCGAGAGAACCGTAAAGGTGAGCGCCGCGATTGCGGCTAGAGACAAAATGCGCTTCATATATCCGTAACGATACCCACTCGGCCGCTGGTTCCCACGCCGCCGAATTAGCCGGCAGGAACGCTTTCGCCCGCTCGCTCGCTTCCGGAGCTCCATGCGATTCGGTCGAAGCGGTCCCGGGGGCCGTCACCCGTTTCGGGACGAAAGAGTTCGGCCGCCTCGATGCGCCTGCGACTTTAAAAAGGGATGACCGGATGACGCTTGTTGGAACGATTGCCCGTTACGTGCTCGGCCTGCTGTTCTTTGTGATGGGTCTGAACGGGTTCTTGCTCTTCATGCCTCCGCCGCCCCCAGGCGTGTTGCCGGCGGCCATGGATCAGTTTTCGCAGCTCCTGTTCTCGACGCACTACGTGTGGCTGACCGCCGGCGTTCAGGTGTTGTGCGGCGTCCTGTTGCTGGCGAATCGCTACGTGAACTTCGCGTTAGTCGTGCTGGCGGCCGTGCTCGTCAACATCGTCGCGATCCACATCCTGATGTTCCCCGCCGGGTTGCCGATGGCGTTGATCACCGTGATCTTGTGGTTCCTGACCGCCTGGCCACTCCGTGCGAACTTCGCCTGGCTGTTTGCGAGAAATGTCGCATGAGCATTGCGTGAGTCACATTCGGGGTGCTCTCGAGCGTTGTGGAGATAATGGGCGAGCAGTAAGAAACTCATCAGGAGAAGTCATGCGTATCCAATCCATCTTCGCACTCGCCGCCGCTCTCGCAGTTCTCGCGCCGGCCGTGGCGTCGGCGGAATCGACGTCCGGCGTCCAGATCGATTCCTCGATCTCGCGTCAAGCGGTCAGCGATCATCTCAACCAGACGGCCGAGCATCTGCAAGAAGCGTACTCCCCCGATGCGACCGAAGCGCGGTTGATCGTCTCCGCGCAGCGCGCGTACGATATGGCGCTCAAGTCCTGGCTCCGTAACGACTACGTGCCGGCCGAAGATTATGCCCGTGCGTCCGACGTTCTGTTAGCGGCGGCCAGCGCGACCGGACGCGGCACCTCGGATGCCGCGTTCGACGCGACCGGAAAACTCGTCTCGGATCTCAATCCAGCGAGCGCTCTCTGGCTCAACGCGTTCGCCTCGGATCTCTATCAGCGCGCCCTTCGGGCGCGCGAAAGCGATCCGTCGGGCGCCGCCGTGAATCTCGTACGAGCGGCGCAAGTCGCGCGCGCATCCCAGTTCGCAACGGATGCGACGAGCGGAGCGCCGGCACCCGAACCGGTACTCACGGCGCTCTAGACCGACCCGCGATGGTGGGCGAAGCGCGTCAGCGCTTCGCCCAGATCATACACCAGCCGTTCGGGCTGATCGTACCGGTGACGACCTGGCACGCGTTCGGCGCCTTGAAGAGCTTACAACCGGAGCATTTCTGGCCGTTCTTTCCGGGCTTCGTCTGATATTTGAACTGCTTCTGGTTGTTGGCCGCCTCCGCGATCGATGTCGCGGTCAGCGCGAGGACGCCTGCGAGCGCGGGCAACACGACGAGTTGCTTGATGGCTTCGAGCCGGGTGGGTTTGGAAGAAAAATCCATGAGTGCACCTCCGATACGAAACGCTTCGTTAGGGCGTTTCCGGGGGCCTTGCCAGCAGTTCGCGCAGGTCGGTGATGATGCGCTCTTGCCCGGCCGCGATCCGTTCGAGGACGGCGCCTTGGTCGTTGCCCGCGCGCAGAAGCAGCAGCGCTTCACCGTCGCCGCGAGCGACCGCTTGGAGCGCCACGATCTCGTCGGGGGCGTAGGCCTCGCCGTGAGTCTTCGCACCGCATACGAGTGCGCCGAAGAACGTCGCGCCGGCGAACATCGGAAGTGCCAAGACGCCGTCGAAGGCGCTGCCCAGCTCCTTCGGATCGACCGGCACGCGCCGCGCGCGTAGCGCCACCATCGCCGGATCGTCGCTCTCGGTGCCCCCATCGAGTACCAACGAGGCGGCCGTCGCGTCCGTGTGCGCGGTGACGATCGCGGCCGTGCGCGCGATCAGCACCTCTCGGTTGGTGACGAACGGCGCCTCCTCTGCGAAGGATTGCAAGGCGGCGATGTCCGCGTTGCGCTTGCGGAAGAGCACTTTGTCGATCAGGTGGTCGACGCGATGGTGGATGAATCGCATCGAGATACCGAGCGCGAGCGCGAATCCGAGGCTGAGGATGAGGTCGGCTTCGTGCCCGACCGGCGCGAACCACTCGGCGAGCACCCATTCGAATGTGACGAACAGCACCAGCACGATCGCCGAGACGATCGTGAAGACGGCCGCGCGATTGACCGCGAACGCGACGTCGAGCAACTTCCCGCGCAAGGCCGCATAGGTCAGGCCGATCGGCCAGATCAACAGCGCGACGTTGCCGATCCAATCGGGAACGTTCGGCAGACCGGCGAAGACGCTCGCGAGGATGAACGGAGCGCTCGCGATCGTCGCCCAGAGGATTCGCTGGCGCGCATCGCCGAGCGAAGCGACGACTGCGAGGATCGCCGAGACGAACGCGAAGACGTACTGCAGGTCGAGCGTCGGGCTCGTCAACGCAAGCGTGTAGGCGGTTGTCGGCGCGATCGCGAGCGTGAGGATCGCGACCACCGGCGCGAGATTCGCGATCGCCGAGAGCGCCGCCAGCGCGTATTGGAGGATGGCGAATCCCGTACGGGTGCGCGAGGGCGTGCCGAACGAGCCGGCATAGAGCGTGAAGAACAGCGGTCCGATGGGCGCGATCAACGCTGCGAGGACCCATCCGGAGAGTTCGACGACCGGACTTCCTTTGCCGAAGTTGACGACCGCGAGGGCGGTGGAGACGACGCTTGCCAGCAGCACCACGCTGAGCAGGCGGCTTGCGCGCGATCCCGCCTTCCAACCGATGATCAGCGCGAATGCCAGGAGGAAGATCGAACCGACGATGCCCAGCCAATAGTCGAAGGGAACGCTTGCGAGTCGTTCCGCGTCGAGGGTCGTCGCGATCCGCGTCTCGCCGCGCCAGATGGTCACCGGAATGCGATCGCCGGCATGACGCTGATAGAGCAGGCGGATCCGGTCGCCGATCGGCATCGGCACGAGATCGATGCGGTCGCCCGCGCGGAGGCCGGCCGCGTCGGCGGCCCCGCCGGCCGCGACCTTCCCGACCAGGACTTCCGACGTCGTGCGCCCCGGTGTGGCTGCAAAGCCGAGTTGCGCATAGTTGATCGAGGGCGGAAACTGCAACACGATCGTGAGCCCGATGAAGGCGACGACGATGATCAGGAAAGCGCGCCAGATGATCTCGCGCGCCGGCAGGGCGACCTTATCCAATCGCACCCTCGATAGCGGCGCGCAGGGCGTCGTCGTCCGGGGCGGTCTTGGGGGAGAAGCGCTCGACCACCGAGCCGTCGCGACCGACCAGGAACTTCTCGAAGTTCCAACCGATGTCGGCGCCCTCGCCGATCAACGCGGCGTACAGCGGATGGCGGCTTTCGCCGTTGACGTCGACCTTGTCGAAGAGCGGGAACGAGACGCCATAGTTGGTCTCGCAGAACTGCGCGATCTCGGCGTTGCTGCCGGGCTCTTGTGCGCCGAACTGATTGCAGGGGAAGCCGAGCACGTGGAATCCGCGTCCGCCGAACTCTTGCTCGAGGCCCTCCAGCCCGCCGTACTGCGGCGTCAGCCCGCACTGCGAGGCGACGTTGACGACCAGGAGCGCGTCGCCCGCGTACTCCCGCAGACTCGCATCGGTCCCGTCGTTACGTCGGGTCGGAATGTCGTACAGTGCTTGACTCATACGGACCGCCTTACGTGGGCGGGCGGCCCCTTCCCCCTTCAGCCCGGCGGCGCCGCTCCGAAGAGCGGGATGCGGACGTTGGGCCTCGGGGCGTACGCGGTCGGAGGATTCGCTTGCGTGTCGTCCCCGATCAGGCACGTCAGGGCCATCACGGCGATCCGTTGGGCGAGGGCGTCTCCGGGGCAGGCGTGTACGCCCATGCCGAACGTCGCGTGCACGAGCACCACCAGAACGTCGTCGTTCGCGTGCAGCGTCGTGCCGGCCATCTCGATGTCTTCTGCCAAGCGGCGGCGGGTGTTGTGGACGGGTGGATCGGCCCGCAACGCCTTGGCGACGGCCTCGATCGCACCGAGGGCGGGCTCCATGGCACGCGCCGCCCACGCGTTGCCGATCAGTCCGCGCGTCGCGTCGTAGGCTTGGAAGAGCAGATCGCCCTTCACGTTCGAACGCAGGTCGCGGGCGAGCGCGTAGAGCGCGAAGCGTTCGATGAATGCGTCGAGGTCGTCGGACGCGATCGGTGGATCGTCGAGCGCGACGCCGGCGATGCGTTCGACGACCTCGGCACGTAACTGCCGATGCCGCTCGCCTTCATTGAACCGCGCGTACTCCGCATAGCCGGCCGGCGCATCTGCGGGCGCGACCACGTGTGCGGCCGGGTGCCGGAGGATCTCGGACACGTGGTCCGGATTGGCGACGATCCACATGTCGAGGTCGGCGTTCCATTCGGGCCGCTCGGCTCGGGCTAGCTCCGCGTAGTACGGATACGGGTCGGGGTGGGTGACGGCGGCGATCGGGTCGACCGGCGGGGCGATGTCCATGTGAAGAGCATACCTCATCGACGCTTCACGCGTGCGTGAACTGTGGATGCGCTATACTGCGAGCATGACGAAGCGCGCGATGGTTCCTACGGCCGACCCCGGCGTCGCCGAGCCGGCCGCCCTGATCGGCGACCCGGCGCGGGCCGCGATGCTCTGCGCTTTGATGGATGGCGGCGAGCTGACGGCCGGCGATCTTGCGCGCCGGGGTGGCGTAGCGCCCAACGCGGCGAGCGCGCACCTGGCGAAGCTGGTGGCGGGCGGTCTGCTCGCCGCTCGCGCCTCCGGACGTCAGCGTCTGTTCCGGCTCGCGGGTGAGCCGATCGCGCACGCGCTCGAAGCGCTCGCGGCGATCGCACCGCCGGCCCGGATCGTGGCGCTCTCGCAGTCGCGCATCTCCGAGGAGTTACGAACGGCGCGCACGTGCTACGATCATCTCGCCGGTCGACTGGGCGTCGCGGTCACCGAAGGGCTGGTGCGCCGCGGGTTGCTGATCGCGGATCCGGACGGATTTGCCCTGCCCCGGAAAGGCGCGACGTATCTGGCCGAGATGGGTGTCGACGTCGAGGTCGCACGAGCCTCGCGCAGGCGATTTGCGAACGGCTGCCTCGACTGGAGCGAGCGTCGCTCGCACGTTGCAGGCGCGCTCGGAGCGGCGATCTGCGACGCGTTCCTGGATCGCCGGTTCGTCGAACGTCGCCGGGCGAGCCGTTCGCTCCGGGTCACGCCGGCAGGCGGAGCTTGGTTGCTCAAGAATCTCGGTGTAGAGCTGCTCTAGCAGCGAGGAGTCGTCTATGATCTCTTCTCTCATGTTTCTTGCGCTCGCCTCACAAGGCATCACCTTCGGCGCGACTTACGATTGCGGACCCGGCTACGCGCGCTTTCGGGTCGCGAGCTGCAGCGCCGGCGTGTGCACGGTGGACTACGCGAATCCGGGTGCTCCGACGCGCCGCATCCGGATGTATCAGTCCCAGATCACTACGGCGATCGGTCGCGGCTGCCACACCGGGAAGACCGCGCAAGACTACCGCAACGATGCGGCCCGATACGAAGCGCAGGCGAACGCGCTGCTGGCCGGATCGAAGCGTGCGAACGTTCCCGCTCGCGTAGCCGCCGTTCCGCATAACCGCGCTCCGGCAGCCGGCGGCGGTGCGCTCGTGCTGGGCAAGTACGAGTGCTATACGCTCTCCGGTGGCGAGTTGGAGTCGGCGATGGCCGAGAACTTCACCCT
Source organism: Vulcanimicrobiota bacterium (assembly GCA_041690835.1). Taxonomy (GTDB): domain Bacteria; phylum Vulcanimicrobiota; class Vulcanimicrobiia; order Vulcanimicrobiales; family Vulcanimicrobiaceae; genus JALYSX01. The sequence continues at coordinate 9,095 of JBEPVY010000037.1, forward strand.
CTACGGCGGAGGCCGCTTCACCGATTACACCGGTCATCCCGGCTCGTATTCGTACTCCGGCGGCATCGTCACGTTTAGCGGGACCGGCCTCGGCGGTCACCGCGCGAAGTACACGCCCGGCGTCCCCCATTCGAACAATCCGCCGCACATCACGTTTCTGAACGCCAACGGCGAAGAGTCCGACTCGTGTGACGGGCAGGGATGATCCCTGCTCTCGAAACCGAGCGACTGGTCTTGCGTGGGCACCGAACGGCGGACTACGACGCGTGCGCGGCGATGTGGGCGGATCCGATCGTGGTGCAGTACATCAGCGGCGTTCCATCCACCGGCGCGCAGACGTGGATGCGGTTGCTCACGTACCCGGGCCTCTGGGGTATGCTCGGATTCGGGTATTGGGCGGTTGAAGAGCGCGCGAGCGGCGCATATATCGGCGACGTCGGCTTCGCCGATTTCCGGCGCGAGATCGTGCCGTCGATCGCGGGCATTCCCGAACTCGGTTGGGTGATCTCGCCGACCGCGCACGGCAACGGCTACGCAACCGAAGCCGCGAGCGCGGCGCTCGCCTGGGCCGACGCGCACATAGACGTGCCGCGAACCGTCTGCATCATCTCGCCGGAGAACGTCGCATCGATCCGCGTCGCCGAGAAATGCGGCTTCCGCGAGATCGCGCAGACCACGTACAAGGACGAGCCGACCATCATGTTCGAGCGCTTGCGGGAGACCCGTTGAGCTGGACCGACTGCGATCCGATATTTCGGCTCTAATAGCGCACCGAGTCCGGGACGTACTCCGGGTTCCGGCGCGCGTCGATCGTGAAACAATAGCGGCCGGCGGGGTGCTTCCACATACCCGTGATGGTGGTGGGTGAGGGGCGCTCGAACGTATCGCAGAGGTGGTATTCGTTCGCATCGATGCGCTGATACTCGCCCGGCGTCGTGCCCGGAATCGTCGCCGGGACGCTCGTCGCGCCGGTGACGGTCCGATCGCTATTCGCAGTCGCGGCGACCTGGCTTAAGGCTTGCAGTTTTGCGGTATCGCGAGCGATCGCTTGGGCTTCGAAAGGCGAACCGATCGGCGCGAACCCGAGCACGAGTGCGACGACCACCGCGATCGTCGCTACGGTCGCGAAGAAGCGATCGCGCCACGTCTTGAGGTCGGTCGCCCGAACGCTCCCGAGATAGTAGGCGAACACGCCGCCCGTGACGCCGATGACGAGGATGCTCTTCGCCGCGAATGCGGCCGTGACGTCCCCGGTCAGGAAGGCCGCGAGCAACCATACGCCGTCGCCGATCAGGACGATCGACGCGACCACTAACGCGACGTAGGTGAGCCACTTGCGCACGCCGGACTGCAGCGATTCGGGCCGGATCTTCGCTTCGCGCCGGATCAACATGTTGACCCAGAGATAGATCGGGAACGCGATGATGATGGTCGCGATGTGCCACGAGAGGCCGCTCGCCTCCGGAAAGTAGCCGCCCGGGCTCGGGAGTGCTCGGTCGATCAGCCCTTGGCCGAGGTTGATCAGTGCGATCACCCAGCCGCCGAGCGTGATGAAGGCGATCAGATGGAGGAAGGCATCGCGCGCGTCTTCGGCGCGACTGCCGCGGCTCGGAACCTCGACGCCCAGCGACTGCGTGTAATAGACCGTCAGCGCGCGATAGATGCGTTGCTCTTGCCAGCCGGATTGGCGCAGCAACGCGACCAGCGAGGCATCGTCCATACCCTTGGCTTTGGCGGTTCCGATGAACTCGGAGAGGTGTTCGTCTGTCATGCTCCGAGCCTACCATGCCGGAGGCCGCAAGTGGTCCGTAGTTCTACGGATGCCGCAGGCGGTGCGTCTCCGGATGGCCGAGGATCCGGTCGCGCAGAGCCGCGACGTCGGGCAGCGGGGCGTCGTCCTCGGGGTAGCGTGCGAACCAGACGAACGCGCGCACCCCTTCGCGGATCGGGAGGGCCGGGAAGACGTTCTCGCGATCGTCGCTCTCGAAGGTCGCGAGCAAGTCGCCGCCGGCGGCGCGCACTTGCGGAGCGATTTCGCGTTCGAAAGTCGCGACCAACGCATCGTCCGCCGGTTCGCGCAGGTAACAGATGGTGGCTACCACCAGCCCGTCGCGCGAGATCGCGCCGCTCCGGACCGGCCGCAGCTGCAACACGTTGCTCGAATCGACCATGGTGGCGTTTGCGGCGTCGCGATGCTCGCGCCAGACCGGTCCGCCGTAAAAGGCCGCGAGCGATGCGGCCCGGTGTTCGTCGCTCGGAAACGCGCGCATCCAGAAGAAGATATCCGGATCGTCGATATCCCGGAAGTGCCCCAAGAGCTCGATTCCCTGGGCCTCTTGGCCGGCGATGAAGTGGCGCTCGAAGACGTCGATCAACGTGTCTCGCATGCCCGGATAGAGCGTGTAGCGGCGCAGTTCGACGATCATACGGAAGTCATCCGCGCGAACTCCATCACCCAGTTCGTCTCCCAGGTCGCGCCGCCGTCGGGTGAAAACGCCTGCTGCCAGCGACACGCATCCGCCCCGATCGATTCCCAGGTGTAGCGCACGAAGACGGCGTTGCCGTCGACGACTTCGTAGCCGTAGAAGTGACCGACGCCGTCCTCGAAGCTGCCGATCACCGGATCGCCGAGTTCGCCCACGCGCGCGCTCGCCCAGTAGAGCCGCCAGAGTCCGGTCTTCTCGTCGCGCAGGCGCACGGTCGCGCCGCGGATCGGCCCGACCGGGGTGCTCTCCGCCACGAACTCGTCGGTATTGCCGAGCCCGGCCCAGAGCGGGCGCGCGCGCGAGACGGCCTCGAACTCGTACCACTCGTCGCTCGCGGCCAGGATGTGCTTGAGGCGGCGGTTCTTCACGTTCCAGTCGCCGAAGAGAAAATCGAAATCGGTCTGTGCCATGGGGGTCATCTTAGAACCGGAAGCGGACCTAGTAAATATCCAGTCAATGCACGAAGAGTAGGGCCGCTATGATTCTCGATTTGGGCGCGGAACGGCCTCTCTATCGCGCGGTCTATGTTGCCGTGCGGGCGGCGATCCTGACGGGCGACCTGGCCGGGGGGAGCCGGATTCCCGGTTCGCGGACGCTGGCCCGGGATCTGGGCGTCTCGCGGATCGTCGTCACGACCGCGTACGAGCAGTTGGTCGCCGAAGGCTACGTGGTCGCGACCGGTGGCTCCGGAACGCGCGTAGCGCTCGACGCCCGCGCCAGCTTGGCCGGGACCGGGCGCCGGGCGCGTTCGGATGGAAGCGGCGCGGTCTCCGCTTATGCGCAACGCGCGCGGCGCTTGATGCCGCACGCGACCGCGCTACGAGCGAGACCTGGTCGGGGCCCGATCGATTTCGCGTACGCCTCGTTCGTGCCCGACGCGCAGGCGTTGCGCGACTGGCGCCGCGCGATCGGTCGGGCCGCCGCCGAACCGCGTTTCGAATATCCCGATCCGAGCGGCGATGCGGAGTTGCGCGCCCGGCTATGCGCGCATCTGCGACGGTATCGCGGCGTCGTCGCGGAGCCCGACGACCTGTTGATCGTGGCCGGTTCGCAACAGGCGCTCGACGTGACCGCGCGGGTGCTCTGCGAGTCGGGCGTTCGGATCGGGATCGAAGATCCGCACTACCAGGGTGCCCGGCAAGCGTTTCTGGCGGCCGGCGCGCAGTTGGTCCCGTGCGCGGTCGACGAAGACGGGCTCGACATCGCACGTCACGAGGCGCGCCTGCGAGGAGTCCGCGCGCTCTACGTCACGCCCTCGCATCAGTTCCCGACCGGCGCGGTGATGAAGATCGAACGACGCATGCGTCTGCTCGCGTGGGCGGGCGATCGCAACGTCTGGTTGATCGAAGACGACTACGACAGCGAGTTCCGGATCGGCGCGGGCGCGGTACCGGCCTTGCAAGGCCTCGACGAACGCGGATGCACGATCTACGTCGGTACGTTCGCGCGCACGCTTTCGCCGAGCGTCCGTCTCGGCTACGTCGTGGTGCCGCCCGCGTTGCGCGACGCCTATCGCGCGATCAAATGGATGACCGATCGCGGGACCTCGTCGCTCGAGCAGCGCGCGCTTGCGGACTTTTTGCGGACGGGCGCGTACGAACGCTCGCAGCGCCGGATGGCGCGAGCTCTCGGCGAGCGGACGGATCGCTTGGTGCGAACGCTCGAAGCGCACGTCCCGCCGGCGGCCGTGCGTTGGCGCGGGGGAGTCGCGGGCGCTCACATCTTTCTGGATCTGCTCGGCACGCCGCGCGCGGCGACGGCGGCCATGCTCGAGCGTGCGGAACGCGCGGGCGTGCGGGCGTACGACGGCGCGCCGTACTTCATGCATCCCCCGACCCATGCGACCGTGCTGTGCGGCTACGCCACCCTCAGTCCGTCCGAGATCGAGCGCGGCGTCATCCGCCTCGCCGGAATCCTGACGCAGGGACCGTCAGGATGACACAACTCGAGGGCTCGATGTTTTACCAGATGGATAAAGGCCGGGCCCTCGGTCCGTCTAAACGGGCGGAATGAACGAACTGCGCGATTTCCTGACGCTCTCCTACGGCGAACTCGAAGAGCTCAATCTCAAGGCCAAGAAGCAACGCACCGATCGGGTTCCGGCGGAGCAGATCGCGGCCGAACGGCTGGCGTATCTGGCCGGAGAGCATCGGATCAAAGCGGTGACGGTGCTCTTCAGCGATCTCGAAGGTCGCCTGCACATGCTCGACTACGACAAGAAGTTCTTGCTCAAGTCGGCCGACAACCTGACCTTCGACGGCTCTTCGATCCACGGATTCACGTTGCAGCGCGAGAGCGATCTGCGGCTCTCACTCGACTGGGGCGCGTTCTATTGGGCGCCGTCCGACATCTTCGGCCCCGGCAAAGTGCTGGTCTTCGGGGACGTGCTCGACCGCGACGGCTCGCCGTTCGCGGCGGACTTGCGCGGCAGTCTCAAGCAGTTCGCGAATGCGGCCTTCGACCGGCACGGCTATACGTTGAACGCCGCCAACGAGATCGAGGGCTTCCTCTTCCAGGGCCTCGACGCGGAGCGCCGTTACTACGAGACCGGCAAGTTCGACTACTCGAACACGGGCGGCTACTACTACTCGCTCCCGAGCGATCCGCTGCGCAACTTCATCGACACGGTCGCCGAAGTCCAGCGCGCGATGGGCTTCGAGAACGAGAAGGATCACCCCGAAGTCGCGCCTTCGCAGTTCGAGATCAACTACAGCTACTGCGAAGTCGTGGCCGCCGCCGACCAGATCCAGCTCTACAAGCTGATCTGTCGCCAGGTCGCGACCAAGCTCGGGATGACCGCGAGCTTCCTGCCCAAGCCGGTCGTCGGCGTCAACGGTAGCGGCATGCATACCAACGTCTCGATCAGCCAGGACGGCAAGAACATCTTCTGGGATCCGGACGGTGAGGAGAAGCTCGGCACGCTCGGTTGGGAGTTCGTGGACCGCATTCTGACGCACGCGCGCGAACTCTGTCTCGCGCTGAACGCTTCGGTCAACGCGTATCGCCGGCTCGACCCGCACTTCGAAGCCCCGAACCAGATCAAGGCCTCGGCGGTCGATCGTGGCTCGATGGTCCGCATCCCGATCGGCAACGAGCGGAGCGCGCGCGTCGAGGTCCGCTCGGTCGGCCCGGATGCCAACCCGTACATGGTCATGCTGGCCGTCTTCCGGACGGGGCTCGAAGCGAGCAAGAGCGACGAGAAGAATCTCCGTCAGGCCGAGCGCTATCTGCCCGACAACATCTACGACGCGCTCGCGGACTTCCGCGGTTCGGCGTGGGCGGCGACGCTGCTCGAGCAGGACGTGCGCGACCGGTACGCGGACCTCAAGCAGGCCAGTGCGGATCGCTGTCCGCGGCTGTTGGGGACGTTCGTGAAAACACAGGAAGTGCAGTACCATCACGAAGTCTACAACCAGTTTCTCTGGAATCTGTTCTAAAGGGGCGGCTCTTGGTCGGAAGGATGGGCCTCGCGACGCGCGCGCGACTCGGCGGCCTCGGCATGTATCTCGCGTTCTTCGTCGCGCTGCTCAACGTGAGCGTGATGTATCTCGCGGTGCCGAAGGTGATGGAGACGTTCCACACAGATCTCTCGGTGCAGCAGTGGTTCATCGGGATCTATCCGTTGCTCCAAGGCGGCTTCATGCTCGCGGCCGGGACGCTCGGCGACTACTTCGGACGGCGGCGTCTGCTGGTCATCGCGACCGCGGTCTTCGCGGTCGCTTCGGTCGCGAGCGTCTTCGCACCCAGCGCCGACCTGTTGATCGTGACGCGGGCGATCGAGGGGCTGTGCAGCGCGGCATTGATCGCGCTCCCGCCCGCGATGCTGATCTCGCTGTTGCCGCACGGTTCCGACGACGGCCCGACGATCAAGCGGATCGGCATGTGGGGCGGCATCGCCGGCGGCCTGGCACCCGCCATCGGCGGCGCTATCGTGGCCGAGTATTCGTGGCCGGGCGTCTTCTGGATGTCGGCGTTGCTCGGGATCGTCGTCCTGGTATTGCTGGCACTGGATCCGCGCGTCGAGACGATCGAAAAAGGAAAGCCGTTCGACATCTGGGGCCAGGTGCTCTCGATCTCGGGCTTCGTGCTGCTCTCGTACGGGTTGATCGACGGCGACGCCCAGGGCTGGTGGTCGGTCCCGATCGTGATCGCATTCGCGCTCGGCGGAGCCGCCCTCTGGGGCATGGTCGCCTACGAGACCCGGACCGCCCATCCGATGATCCACATCCGGTATTTCAAGCACCGCAAGTTCAACGTCTCGCTGGTCATCCTGGGCCTCGTCAACTTCGCCTGGTACGGGCTCTTCTTGCTCTGCGCCGTCTTCTTACAGGAGATCCGGCACGACGGTCCGTTCCTCGCCGGCATCTTCTTGCTACCGTGTAACGCCACGTTCTTCGCGGCGAATATCGCAAGCGTCTGGTTCGCGCGGCGCTTCGGAATGGTTCAGACGGCCGCCATCAGCTTCATGATCACGCTGGTCGCGATGGGCTGGCTTGCGACCATGACGCCGGCTACCCATGGCTGGCAGGTCGCGGTCGCGCTCGGCGTGGCGGGCATCGGCTGGGGGCTGATCGTCACGCCCGGTACGGCGCTCGGCATGGAGGCCGTGCCGAGCAAGGACGAAGGCTTCGCATCGGCGACCCAAGCGCTCGTGCGCGCGCTCTTCGGCGTCTTCGGCGTGGCCTTGCTCGGGTCGATCCCGGGCAATGCCGTCGAAGCGGTCGCGTTCATGCGCGGCTGGCCGATCGCGATGCTGGTCGCGGCCGGACTGACGGCCGGCTTCGGAGTCGTCGTCGTGCTAATGATTCGCGGACGCGATGCGGATCTTCCAGTTCTGGAGCGGGGTTCCGCGTAGGTCGACGTTCGCGACCAGCGCCGCGAAACGCTGGGCGGCCGTTCCGGTTCCGCTGGCGCGCAATGCGACGAAGGCCGGTTCCCACGATTCGTAGTAGAGCGTCGCGCGCACGCCGACCGCGCTTGCCGGCATGCCGGCCGGGCGCATCACCCGATAGCGCACGATGGCGTGCCCGCGTCCGTCGAAGTAGCGCGGATCGCGTGCGGCCGCACCCTTCGGATAGGTCGCTTCGAGGAAGTAGTGGGGCAGAGTCGGCGTCGGCCCGGTCCGCGTGAACCCGAGCGGTTCGATGCGGTTGTCCTTGAACTCGTGGTCGCGGCGGATGAAGCTGAACGTGAAATTATGCTGGCGATCCTGGGTCAGCTCTTCGAAGATCTGGACCTGATCCGGGTTCGAGATCGGATGGGCCTCGTCGAAGTGCTCCTGATACCGCTCGCGTCCGTTCGCATCGCGTGCGAAGAACTCGCTCGGAAGCGGCGCGCCGTCGCCGCCGAGGATGCGTCCGCGATCGTCGGTCGCGCCCGAGACGAAGAACGGCGCGGCCTTCGGGTCGCGTTTGTCGTAGAACTCGACGTCGAGGAAGGCGCGGCGGAACGCGACGCCGCTCGGGAACTTGTGCCCGGTCAGGTTGACGACCTCGACGTCGGCGACGGTCGCCGCGCCGGCTGCGCGGGTCGCGACGCGCACCGTCGCGGTGGTCTTCTGCGCTTGGCGGATCATGTGCTTGATCGCATCATCGAGATCCGTCTTCGAGCCCGACATGTAGTCGCTCGTGCGCACGCCCATCACTTCGGGATACTGCTTGAAGAGCGTCAACAGGAACGCGTTCAATCCGACCAAGGTGTGGCGCGCGTAGCCGCTCTTGCGGACGAGCACGTCGAGGTCTCTCTTGGAGGCGATGTTGCTGGTCTCGGGATACGAGTCGTCCTGCACGAGTGCGATCTTGGAGACGATGTGCGCGAGCGCGATGCCGCGCGACTCGTCGGTCACGCCGGCCGGCATGTGGCAGGCCTGACAGGTCTGCGCGCGCGGTCCGGCGCCGTACTCCGTCTGGAACGAGCTGTTGAGCCACTCGAGATAGGTCGCCTGTTCGACGTTGTGGGATTGGATCGCCACGCCGATCGGCGGGCTGTCGACGATCGGCAGATTGATCGTATGGCAGCTACCGCACATGCGCGGGTTCTGCACGTAGGACGAGAAGTGCGGCTTCGCACCGAGAGCTTCGTTCATCGGATGCGTGATCAGGCCGAGATCCTTGAACGGTCCGTAGAGCTTGTCGGCCGGACCCGTATCGAACGTCCCGTTGATCTTGTTGTTGAGGAAGTACGGCAGCGAGGCTTGGCCTGCCGGCGTGACCGACTGCGCGGCGTGATGGCAGAGCGAACAACTGATGCCGTCGCGTGCGAGGCCGCCGTAGTGGAACGCCGGGTGGGACGGATCGCCGTCGAAGATCATCGACGGTTCGAACGGTACACCCGGCCGGTCGATCGCGAGCTGACGCTGGCCCATGGCCGCATGACAGGTCATGCAGATGCCAGTCGTCTGTTTCTTGAGCGCGGCACTCGCCTTCGCGTCGTGGATCGTATCGAGGTAGGCGAGTTCGCTCTCGAACTGCGCGAAGAAGACCGGATCGCGGCCGGCCAGCGCCATCGGCGACCAGCGCCACTCGCCGTACTCGGAGACGTTGAGCG
>JBEPVY010000038.1:0-17701 GCA_041690835.1 Vulcanimicrobiota bacterium
GCGTGGTGGTTGTTGTGCCAGCCTTCGCCCCACGAGAGGAGCGCGACCCACCAGTTGTTGCGCGAGAGATCGGTCGTCTTGTACGTGCGGTAGCCGAACATGTGCGAGGCGCTGTTCACCAGCCAGGTCGAGTGGTACATCACGGTCAGACGGACGAAGATGCCCCAGACGACGGCCGAGAGACCGCCGAAGAAGAAGAGTCCGATGCCGAGCAAGATCTGGAGCGGCACGCTGCTCTTGTCGAGGAACTGCATGATCGGGTCGTTGTAGAGATCCGGCGCCAGGCGCGCGCGTTCGGCGTCGTTCGGCACGGCGTCGTTGCGGCGGATCAGCCATTCGCAATGCGACCAGAAGAAGCCGCGGTCCGCGCCGTGCGGATCGCCTTCCTTATCGGTCGCAGCGTGATGCTGACGATGAGTGGCGACCCAGGTCACGGGTCCGCCCTGCAACGCGAGCGTTCCGAGGAACGCGGCGATGTAGTTGAACGGTCTGATCAGACGCAGTCCGCGGTGCGTGAGCGAACGATGGAACGAGAGCGAGATGCCGATTCCGCACGTCGCGACGCTCAACCCGATCATCAGGAAGAACGACGACCACGAGAAGAGCGCGGGTATGACCGCAGCCAACGCGATGAGATGAATGGTGCCGATGCTGATCGCGATCGGCCAGTTGATGGTTTTGGCTGGAGCCATGTGGGGCCACTTTCGAGGAGTGCGCTTCCGAAACGCGGGGATCGGTCTGGTAGGTCAACGCACGATCGTTCCGGGTGGATTGGAGCAGCGCGTCTCCGACACTTTACCCGTCCTCGCTTAGACGCCTCTCGGATGCACCGAATCTTCTTAGGTATCCGTACGTTTTTGACGCTCCGGCTTTAGTCGCAGCGGTCCCTCGTCCCTCGACTACGGCGCTGCGCGCCTACGCTCGGGATGACAGCGCTGCGCGCCTACGCTCGGGATGACAAACGGTTGCGGTGCGTTGGTGGTAGGGCGTGGCGTAAGCGCTTGGTCGCTATGCGATGAGTTTTTTTGCGATGCGGTTTTGGCTTGCGACGAGCTTTTCGACGTCGAGGTTGAGGAATGTGCCGTGTTCGATTTTCGGGATGCCGTTGATGATTGCGAAATCGGCATCGGGGGGACGGCAGAAGACGAGCGCGGCGAGCGGATCGTGGACGGCTCCGCCGGCGAGGTCGAGGGTGTCGAGGCGGAAGCCGACGATGTCGGCGGCCATGCCGGGCGCGAGATGGCCGACGTCGTCGCGACCGAGGACTTCGGCTCCGCCGCGGGTCGCGATTCGCAAGACTTGACGGGCGGTCAGGGCGGCCGGGTCGAGGTTGTGGACGCGTTGCACCAGGAGCGTTTGGCGGGCTTCCATGAGGAGATGCGACGAGTCGTTCGACGCGGATCCGTCGACGGCGAGGCCGACCCGTGCGCCGGCCCGCTGCATCGCGCCGATCGGGGCGACGCCGGAAGCCAGACGCATGTTGGAACTGGGGCAGTGGGCCATGCCGGTGTGCGTCTTGCCGAGACGGCCGATTTCGTCCGGGGAAGGGTGCACCATGTGGGCGTGCCAGACGTCGGGGCCGACCCAGCCGAGATCCTCGGCGAGTTCGACCGGGCGGCGACCGAACTTCTCCAAGCAGAACGCTTCCTCGTCCATCGTTTCGGCGAGGTGGGTGTGCAGATGCACGCCCTTGCGGCGCGCCATCTCGGCGCTTTGGCGCATGAGATCGGGGGAGACCGAGAACGGCGAGCACGGCGCTAGTACGACCCGCGTCATCGCGTAGCGCGCCGCGTCGTGGAAGGCGTCGACGACGCGCTCGCAGTCGGCCAGGATGGCGTCTTCGTCTTCGACGCACGAGTCGGGCGGAAGGCCGCCTTTCGAGCGGCCGACCGACATCGATCCGCGCGAGACGTGGAAGCGGACGCCCATCTCGCGGGCGACCTCGACCTGATCGTCGACGCGCGCGCCATTGGGCCACATGTAGGTGTGATCGAAGGCGGTCGTGCAGCCGGACTTGAGCAGTTCGGCGAGCGCGACGCCGGTCGCACTGCGAAACGCCCGGGCGTCCATACGGCCCCAGATCGGATAGAGCGTGGTCAGCCAATCGAACAGCTTGGCGTCCTGGGTGCCGGGAACGTTGCGCGTCAGCGTCTGGTAGAAATGATGGTGGGTGTTGATCAGGCCGGGGATGACGATGCAGTTGCTCGCATCGACCACCCGATCCGCGCTCTGGGGCAGGTCGCCGGACGAGCCGATCGACTCGATGACGTTGTCGCGCACGAAGATCGAGGCACCGTCGTAGGCGCGGTCGGTGTCATCGAACGTTTCGATGCGGTGAGCGTTGCGGATCAGGAGAGTAGCCATCGGGGCATGCTTCGCTGCGCGGGGGGCTTGCTCTTTTGCACGCGCGAGGGATAGGACCTCGGGAGGTATGATGAAGGTTGATCTACTCACGACATGCCCTATGGCGCATGACCATTCGCGGCGTACTTGTAGCCGATGTCGAGGCCGTCTTGGCCAACCCTCGAAAACTTGCCCCCGCGGAGCGGAATTGCGTAAACTATTGGGGGCACGGGCCGAGCGGTTACCGTCTACGAGTTACCGTATGCGGAAGCCGCGTGATTTCAACCGTTGCTTGGGCCGATGCGAGAAAGGAGTACCGCCGATGAAACAGCCGGAGCGGATCGAAGTCGATCTTCAAGCACAGGCGACGTACATCTACTACTCGCACGAAATGGTCGCAGGAACGATCGATATCATTCAAGATGGCGCGGTTGCCGCAGACATAGATGCCGCAGGGGGAGTCGTCGGCATCGAGGTTTTAGGATTCGACGAAACCGTCGTCGAGCGGGCCCGCGCGTTTGCCGCCTCACGCGGACTGGCCTTCCCGCCCGACCTAAAGGTTTTTGTCGCCTAGCGGAGCGCACCGAGCCGCGAGATGAGCGGCGAAGGGGCACCCTTTGCGGCGGTCCCTCGACTACGGCTGCGCCTACGCTCGGCATGACACGTGAGCGCCATCCTCCGACAGCGAGAGGCGCGGGCACGGCATGACCCCCTGGGCCTGATGTCGTACCATCGGGGCGTGTCCCATCCTGCGGTTTCTCGGGCGCTTGACGCCTATGATCGGTCGCGCCTGGCGCTCTGTTCGATCGGGAGTCATTCGGCGTTGGATGTGGCCTACGGTGCGCGCCAGCAGGGGCTGCGCAGTCTGATCGTGACCGAGAAGGGACGCGAGCGGACGTACGCCGAGCATTACTTCCGGAACGACGAGGCGCCCGCGCGGGGATGCGTGGATGCGACCTACGCGCTGGATGCGTTCGCCGATCTGCTGAACGAGGACGTGCAAGCGGACCTGTTCGCCGAGAACGCGATCTTCGTCGCGAACCGGTCGTTCGAAGTCTATCTGCATCAGAAGTTCTCCTACGATCAGATCGAGTCGCGGATGCAGCTACCGTTCTTCGGGAGCCGTTCGCTGTTGCGCGCGGAAGAACGCGGCGAAGCCGACAATCAGTACGCGCTGATGGAAGCGGCCGGGATCCGCTACCCGCTGCAGTTCCCGTCGCCGGATGCGATCGATCGCCTCGTGATGGTGAAGGCGCCGCACGCCAAGATCTCGTTCGAGCGCGCGTTCTTTCTGTGTTCGTCGCCGGCCGAGTATCGCGAGCAAGCCGAGAAGCTGATCGCGGCCGGTATGGTGACCGAGGACGGGCTGCGCGGCGCGGTCATCGAGGAGTATGCGCTCGGGCCGTCCGTCAATCTGAACTTCTTCTACTCGCCGATCCTCGGAGAGCTCGAGTTGATGGGCACCGATACGCGCCGCCAGACCAACCTCGAGGGTTTCCGCAACGTGCCGCCCTCCGCGTTCGACGGACTTCGGGACGTCCCGATGCGGTTGGAAGAGGCCGGACATATCGCGACGACGTTGACCGAGTCGACCTTGGAGAAGGCCTTCGAGATGGGCGAGCGCTTCGTCGCTGCCGCGAAGGCGGCCAAGGCGCCGGGCATCATCGGGCCGTTCGCGCTGCAGTGCGTGATCGTGGCGGGGCCGCCCAAAGCGTTCGTCTGCTACGACGTTTCCTTGCGCATCCCGGGATCGCCCGGGACGCGTTATACACCCTATTCGGCCTATCGCTGGGGTCGCGACGTCTCCGTTGGGGAACGTATCGCGATGGAGGTCGGGTTTGCGCGCGACGGCGACCGGCTCGACGAGATCCTTACCTGACCATCATCACACTTCGATTGGAGACTACTATGGCTGAAGAAGTTACCGGCGTGATCACGATGCGCGGCAATCCGATGACGTTGGTCGGAAAGACCGTCAAGGTCGGCGACGCCGCGCCCGAACTCCACCTGACCGGCAGCGACATGAAGCCGGTCACGCTCGACGACGTCACCGCGAACGGCACGCGCAACGCGTTGCTGATCGTGGTTCCGTCGCTCGATACCGGCGTCTGCTCGCTCGAGTCGAAGACGTTCAACGGTCGCGTCGAGGAGCTCGGCGACGGCGCGAAGGCGTACGTCGTGAGCATGGACCTGCCGATGGCGATGGGCCGCTGGGCCGGCGCCGAAGCGGTCGCGGATCTCGCGATGCTCTCGGACTTCAAGACCCACGAGTTCGGTACGGCCTACGGCCTGCGGATCAAAGAGATCGGCTTGCTCGCCCGCGCCAACGTCGTGATCGGCAAAGATAAGACCGTCAAGTACGTCGAGATCGTCCCGGAAGTGACGACCGAGCCGAACTATGACGCGACCATCGCTGCGACCAAGGCGGCGTAGCGTAGGTGAGTGGCTGTCCCTCGACTACGCTTCGCTACGCTCGGGATGACAAGATGGACGCTCGGGATGACAAGATGGACGCTCGTCGGTGACTAGGTGAGCTCTTCGCTTGTCTTTGTGCTGGATTTCGGGGCGCAGTATAGCCAGTTGATCGCGCGGCGGGTTCGTGAGGCGGGGGTGTATTGCGAGATCGTTCCGTTCGACACGCCGTGGGCTACACTGGCGGCGCGCGGGCCTTCGGCTTTGATCCTGTCGGGTGGGCCGGAGTCGACGATGGTGCCGGATGCACCGGATGTCGATCCGGCGTTGCTGGCGAGCGGGTTGCCGATGCTCGGCATCTGCTATGGGATGCAGTTGATCGCGCGGCACGTCGGTGCCGAGTTGGTGAAGCTGGATCACGCGGAATACGGCCCGGCCGAACTGCGCGTGGCGAGCGCCGAGGGGCTCTTCGCGGGCGTGACGCCGAGTTCGCGCGTGTGGATGTCGCACGGCGACTCGGTCACTCGGCTCGCGGACGGTTTCGCGACGCTCGCGTCGACCGAGCGCTGCGAAGTCGCGGCGATGGGGGATGCCGAACGCAAGATCTACGGCGTGCAGTTCCATCCCGAAGTCGTCCACTCGGAGTGCGGGCGCGCCGTTCTCAACAATTTTCTGCACGGGATCGCCGGGCTTGCGAGCGACTGGCGGATGGATTCGTTCGTCGAGACGGCCACCGCGGAGATCCGCGCGAAGGTCGGGAGCGATCGCGTCATCTGCGCGCTCTCGGGCGGCGTCGATTCGGCGGTCGCGGCGACGCTCGTCTCGCGAGCCATCGGCGAGCAGTTGACCTGCGTGTTCGTCGATCACGGGCTGCTCCGCAAAGGCGAAGCCGAGCAGGTGATCGCGGCCTTCCGCGACGTGCTCCATCTCAACGTGATCGCGATCGATGCGCGCGCCCGCTTCCTCGGCGCCCTTGCCGGCGTTGACGATCCGGAGCGCAAGCGGGTCATCATCGGACACGAGTTCATCCGCGTCTTCGAAGAAGAGGCGGCCAAGATCCCGGGCGTCAAGTATCTGGTGCAGGGCACGCTCTATCCGGACGTGATCGAATCCAAGACGCCGGATAGCAAAGCCGGGCATAAGATCAAGTCGCACCACAATGTCGGCGGCCTGCCCGAGCACATGGACTTCTCGCTGATCGAACCGCTTCGCTCGCTCTTCAAAGACGAAGTGCGCGAACTCGGTCGCGTGCTCGGCCTGCCCGAGCGGGTCGTGCAGCGCCAGCCCTTCCCGGGCCCGGGTCTGGCGGTCCGGATCATCGGCGATATCACCGAGGAGCGCCTGCAGGTCGTACGCGATGCGGATGCGATCGTCTGCGAAGAGATCGAGGCGGCGACGCTCTCGCCCAAGCCGTGGCAATATTTCGCCGTGCTCACGCCGGTGAAATCGGTCGGCGTGATGGGCGACGGCCGGACCTATGCGAACCTGGTCGCGGTGCGCGCCATCACCAGCGAGGACGGCATGACGGCCGACTGGGCGCGCCTTCCGCACGCCTTGCTCGAACGGATCTCCACGCGCATCGTCAACGAGGTGCGCGGCGTCAATCGCGTGGCCTACGACATCACCTCGAAGCCGCCGGCGACGGTGGAGTGGGAATAATGAAGATACTGATCATCGGCAACGGCGCACGCGAAGATGCGCTTTCGTGGCGCCTCGCGCAGTCGGCTTCGTGCGAGGCGATCTTCGCGGCGCCCGGCAACGCCGGGACCGCGTCGCGCGGCACGAACTGGAACATCTCGCCGACCGACGGTCGGGCGCTCGCCGAACGCGCGCTCGAAGAGGGCATCGACCTGGTCGTGGTCGGCCCGGAAGTCTCGATCGCCGCCGGTGTAGCCGATAAGCTGCGCGACGCGGGTCTACGCGTGTTCGGTCCGAGCCGTTCGAGCGGCCGGCTCGAATCGAGCAAGGTGTTCGCGAAGCGCTTCATGGAGCGCCACGGTATCCCGACGGCGCGCTTCGTGGTCGTCCATTCGCTCGAGACGGGGCGCAAGGCGCTCGACGGGTGGAAGGGCGGAGTGGTCGTCAAGGCCGACGGATTGGCGTCCGGCAAAGGCGTGGTGGTCTGTGCGAACGCTGCGGATGCGATGAGCGTCCTGCGCAACTGGTACGGTCCCGGGAAAGTTCCGGGCGGCGGGCTCGACGTGCTGTTGGAAGAGCGATTGGAAGGCGATGAAGTCAGCGTCTTCGCGCTCTCGGACGGCCGCGCGATGCTTCCGCTCGCAGGCGCCTGCGATTACAAGCGCGCCGGCGACGGCGATACCGGGCCGAATACCGGCGGCATGGGCGCCTTCTCGCCGCCGCGCGGATTCCCGGACGATCTGACCGATATCGTACGCGAACGGATCATCGCCCCGGTGCTTCGCGGCTTGCTGGCCGAAGGCGAAACGTATGTCGGCGTGCTCTACATCGGCATCATGTGGACGAAGGATGGCCCGTACGTCATCGAGTTCAACGTGCGCTTCGGGGATCCGGAGACGCAGGTGATGATGCCGCGCGTCACCGGCGACTTCGCCGCGCTCCTCGCATCGGTGGCGGCCGGTTCGATGGACTTGAGCCTGGCGACGCTCTCGCCGCAGGCCTGCGTCGGGGTGGTGCTCGCGAGCCCGGGCTATCCGCGCGAATCCAAAGAACTGGCCGGCTTGAACGCCGACGTCGCGCTCGCCGACGGCGCGCAGGCGTTCTGGGGGAACACCGCCGTTGCGAACGGGCGCGTAATTGCGCTCGGCGGACGCGTACTCACCGTCACCGCGGTCGGCGACGATCTCGAATCGGCGCGCGCGCTTGCCTACGAGAGCGTCAAGGCGATCGCGAAGAAGATCGGCACGACCGACCTCACCTACCGGACCGATATCGCTCGATAGTCAGCCCCAGCGGGCGCGGTAGCGGTCGTTCGGAACGAGCCAGATCTTCTCGTGTGCGTAGTCGAGATAGACGTCGAAGTTGCGCAAGACGTCCTGGCCGACCAGGCCGTCGAAGTCATCCTCGAAGGCCGGCGCGTCGTGGGTTCCGTTGAAGAGCCATTTCGGGAAGACGTACGAGGCGAACGTGAACGGCCCGACCTGGAGCGGCCGATACCTGACCGTCCCGCCGACGCCGTTGAAATCGGTGACGAACGGATAGGACGCGACCATCTCGTCGCCCAGGCCGAGGTCGGTGACGTCATCCGGATGGGCCGCGGCGAACGGCGAGAAGATCGTGCTCCGGTCCGCGCCGGTGTCGACGATGAAGAGATGCCCGATCGCCTTTGCGATGCCGGCGTTCACCAGCGGGACGTCGTCGTCCAGCGCGATCGGGAGCGATGTAGCGCCGGCAGGCGGCGTGAAGCTCGCCGGATCGAATGCTTCGAGGGTCGAGTGCTGGTAGTCGATGTGGACGACCGCGCCGTCGATGAAGTCGAATCCGAGCAGACCGGCGACCGGGGTCTTGTCGTCCGACCAGAACGTGAACGGCGCGACGTCGGCTTCCACGTTCTTCATCGTGACGCCACCGAAGGTCATCTGCGGAATTATCGTGCGTCCGGAATCGTAGCTCCCCGCGGTATCCGCGACCGCGTTGCCGTAGACCGGAAGTTTGAGCGCGTGGACGATCAAGCTATCGATGAGAATTCCGGAAGAGCCGCTATCGAGCTGGAAATCGACCGTCCGTCCGGAGATCGTGATCGGCACGATGACGCGGTCGTCGATGAGCTTGATCGGGATCTGCACGTGCGCGCTCGCGAGCGTGACGGGCGATGTTGCGGTCGGGATCGCAAGCGCTTTCGGGTCGATCGGCGTGCCGTACGCGAGCGTCGTCAGCGTGTAGTCGCGGTCGTTCTCGGGCCGCCCGTCGGAGGTGTGCTCGTGCCAAGCCTGCGTCCGTCCACTGGTCGTGTGGAAATCCGTGAACGTGGCGACGTGTCGACGTCCTCGGATCGCGGACTCACGACGGACGAGTTGGCCGCCGCTGCGATCGTAGAACAGGTATTCGAGGCGCCCGTCCGGCGGCGCCACCCGGACCACGTAGGCATCCGGCGAGGTGGTGGTGCCGAGCAGGGTGACGTAGCGGTCCACGGTCGCAAGCGATCGCTCCGTGCTGGTGTCGAGGCTATGGAGGCCGTGTTCGATGACGACCTCGCCGTTCTCGTTCTGATGCCAGCTCTTGCCGGCGAGCGTACCTGTCGCGGAATGGAACGGGCCGACGGTCTGATCGTCGCGTTCGTTGTTTCCACTCGTGACGTCGGTCTCGGTTCCATCAAGGGCGCCGCCGCGGATCGTCCACTGCTCGGTCGAGGTCTTGGCGAGGCCGGTCGCAAGTCTTCCGATCGACTTGCGATGCAGTGCGAGCACGGTCGAGAGGGTCGTCTTGGTCGGCGCGATGCCGGCCGGAGCGGAGCTCCCGTCGTCTTTCACGGTGCCGTCGACGCCGAGCAAGAGCGCGGCACAGGCGGCCGCGATCAGCGCGCTACGGGTTGCGTTTGAAGGTCTTGAAGAAGTATGCATTTGGTTTGAGATAGATCCGTCCGTCCGGGTAGTCGAAGTAGATATCGAAGTATTCGAGATAGTCCCGGCCGACGATCGCGTCGATGTCGTCGCCGCCTTCCGAGTACGGGAAGTTGGTCACCCAGACCGGCAGTTCGCGGTAGTCGGCCAAGGTGAGCTGAAGATGCGAGACCTTGTCGACCCAGACCTCGAGCGGCTGGCCGAACGCGCTCGAGCGATCGTCGGCAAACGGAGCGACCCGGGTCGCGCGGCGGCCGTGACTCTGATCCACGAAATCGTCCGGGTGCTTGTCGATGTACGTCCCGAAGATGATGGTGGAGAAGTTGTCCGTGTCCAACACGACCCGGGACGCGACCGCGCTCCCGATGCCCATGGCGATCAGCGGAACGCCGTCGTCGAGTTGCATGGGCGCGAGGTCCGCGCCGTCCGGCGGTGCGAACGTCTTCGCCGGCACGACGTCGAGGGTGCCATTCACCCAGTCCAGCTTGAACGCGTTGGCGGCCAGGAAGTCGAAGCCGAGAACGCCGACGACTTTGATGTCGCGATCGGTCTCGTAGTTGTAGGTCTGGGCGCGCAACGCGAAGTTCTGCAGCCGGATCGGTCCGACGGTCGCATCGTCGATGGTCGTATCGTAGGCGTACTTGGTCCCGTCCGCGAGCTGGGTGAGCTGGCCGTAGGTCGGCAGGCCGAGATCGCTTGCGACGTTCCGGTCGATGATGCTGTCGCGCGCGCTCGAGTCGACGATGAAATCGAGTCCGCGGCCCCGGACGTTCAGGCGTACGATGACGTCGCTGTAGACGAACTTGGCCGGGATGTTGGCGGGTTGCACGAGCCCTTCGACGACCGTCGCCTGACTGGCCGGCTGTGCGAATCGCGCGGCCGCGATCGGCTTGCCGAGGGCGAGCGAGGTACGGTGCCAATCGGCATCGAGCTCGACGCGTCCGTCGGAATCGTGGACGTGCCATGCCCGGCGCGTCCCGAGGGTCGTGCGGTAGTCGTCGTAGGTCGTGACGGCGCGGCGCTTGCCGTAGACGCGCTCGCTGCGTACCACGTCGCCGGTCGCCTCGTCGAAATACAACCACTCGGGGTGGCGCTCTCCGGGCTGCGCGATGCGCAGGACGTAGGCCTTCGGGGCGGTCGTCGTCTCGCCCACGACGGTGACGTCGTTCTTCGGATCGGCGGCGTCTTCGAGGATGCGCGAGCCGTAGAAACTGAACACGTCGATATCGGTCATCGGCGACGTGATGCCGTTGAAGTCGCGGTGCCAACGCTTGCCGTCGAGTTGGCCGAACTCTTCGATAAGCGGTCCGCGGACGAGGCGCGAGCGATAGTTCGCCCCGGCCCGTTCGAGGTGTTCCGTGCCCGCCTGACCGGCTAGAACGAAAGCCCATTCCTCGATCGCCGTATCCGCGAGGCCCGCGGCGCGGCTTCCGAGCGCGCGCTCGTGTTTTGCGAGGACGTCGGCCAGGCGGACCGTTACGGGGGCGAGGCCGGCGGGATCCGCGTCCAATTTCGGGTCGGGCTTGGCGGCGCCGAGTAGCACGATCGCAAGGCCGAGCGCGAAGAGGGGTCTACGCATTCGGCTTCGACTTGGCGGTGAGCTTGTAGAAGCGCTCGTTCGGCACCAGGAGCAGTCGATCGTGCGGATAGTCGAAGTAGATGTCGTAGAAAGCCAGGTAGTCGTAGCCGACGATCGCGTCGATGTCGCGGTCGTCGTACGATTCCTCGGTCGCGACGATCGGCAGGTCGACGAAGTTGATATTTGCGAACGACAGGATGTTCGTATTGACGATCCAGGTGTCGATGTTCTTCCCGTACGACGCATCGTCTGCGAACGGGACGAACGCGAGCGTGTGAGCCACGTCGCCCTTCATCGTCGCGGCGTGCGCGTCGACGTATCCGCCGAACACCGCGGTGAAGGGCATGCTGGTGTCGAGCATCACCCGTTCCGTGAAGCCGTCGCCGATCGCCATCGGCACGAGCAGCGCGCCGTCGTCGAACTGCATCGGGATATCGAGGGCGTGCGCGACGGGCTTGGCCGGCGATGCCGGAAAGGATGCGGTCGGCAACACTTCGACCAGATGGTGGATGTAATCGATATGGATGATGTTGGTGGCGAGGAAATCGTATCCGAGGGTCCCGACGATCTTGGTCGCTTCGTCCGGATACCACGCGACCCGGGTGGCGTGGACGTGGAAGTTATGCAGATGGATCGGGCCGAGATCCGCATCCGGCAGAACCGTATCGAAGGCGATCCGCTCGCCGGTCGATAGCTCGGTCGTCTTCCCGAAGGTCGGAAGGTTCATCTGGCGCGCGACGTCGTAGTCGATGAAACTCGAACGTACGCTCGGATCGATCTCGAAGTCGAGCCCGCGGCCGGCGACCGTCAGGCGTACGACGACGGCTCCGAGGTACGGAAATTGCGCGGGCAAGGCTCCGCGAATCGTCGAGTCCGCGGCTACCGGGTTCTTCGGTTGTTGGAACTCGCGCGCCGCGACGGCGCCGCCGGCCGCGAACGACGTCAGGCGCCAGTCGTCGTCGTACTCCGGCACCCAATAGTAGTCGTGGACGTGCCAGGCCTGCGTCACGCCATCGGTCGTCCGGAAATCGTCGAACGCGGTCGCGATGCGATGTTTCCCGCTCACGTATTCGTGACGGACGATACGGTACGTGCCGGCATCGAAGAAGATCCATTCCGGATGCTTGGCGCCGGCTACCGCGACTTTGACGACGTACGCGGGTGCCGCCCCGGTCGTCTCGCCCGCGAGCGAGACGTCGTTCTTCACGTCCGATGCTTCATCCAGAAAGCGGGCGACGGAGAACGAAGCGTTCTCGGTCGCGGTGCTGGCGGTGGTGAAGCCGTCGGCGTCTTTGTGCCAACGCTTGCCGTCGAACTGACCGTACTCGTCGGTCTGCGCGTCGCTACGGATGATCGAATGATAGTCGGTGCCGGACCGAACGAGATGCTCGGTTCCGTGCAACCCCGTATCGACGTAGGTCCAGTCCTCGGTCAGGGATTTCGGTCGGGCTCCCGTCGAGGCGTCGTGCTTTGCCAAAATCGTCGAGAGCTTGACGGTCGCGGGGACCAGGCCGGCCGGCGCGGCGTCGAGTTTGGGATCGGTCTTGTCGGCTGCCGACGCCGCCGAAAAGCCCCCGGCGAGCAATGCAAAAATGAAGACGAACGTCGAGAAAACGCGCATCCGCAGAGCTTCGACTTCCGCGGAGCGCTCCCCCGGTCAGAGGGTGAGCGGAACGACCGGTTCGATCTGTGGATCGACGCCGCCGACTTGGGTCGCGCGCATCACGAACGCCTCTGCGCCCGCAGTCAGGAAGATCTTGGCGACCGTATCGGATGCCAGCCGAGGCAAGAGCGTGCGCCAACTGGCCAGGCCGGCGATCAGGCCGCTCCAGGGCGCATCTTCCATGGTTCGTCCGAGGGTGGCGGTGCGCGCCTTCCAGTCGTCGCGAGCGCGGCCCCACGGCGCGAGCGCGCGGAGCAAGGCGCGGGAGAGCGGCGTCGGATCCGTATCGCCGAGCGCGTCGAAGAGCGCTTGGTTCGCATCTTGCGCGCAGTTGTTGGCGGCGCCGACGTAGGTGGCTCCGGTGCCGTCGCCGATCCGGTAGCGCGCCGCCATCGCCGAGAGTTCGCGCAGCATCACCGGAAGGAGCGGCGCGAAGGCGTCGAGTCGTAGAACGATGTCGCAGACGGGACGCGATCCGAGCCAGCCGTACTGACGATCGCCGAGGTAGCGCGACCAATGCAGCGTACCCGCGATCAATCCGTCGGGATTGTGCGTGTAGACCTGATGGTAGCGGATATCGAAACGCAGATCGCCGCCGAGCGGTTCGCGCACGACCCGTGCGTGACCGTAGGCGAAGTGCCCGAAATAGACCGGCCCCTTTGCGGAGGGCTCACCCTTGGGCCCGCCGATCCCGCCGTAGGTGTGCAGCAACAGCCCTTCGTCGCCTTCGTTCCACGCGCCGCTCGCGGTCGTCGCGAAGCCGCCTTTCTGGGCGACCGCATTCGCCCACGCGTCGCGGCGCACGTAGCCGTAGGCGCGATCGCGTCCGAGCGTGCGCTTCGGCGTAGCCCGGAGGAGCGCGCGCGGCGCGAGCGCGCGCACGACGAACTCGCCGGCCGGATCGAGATCGCCATAGGCGTACCAGCCTTCGACGTTGGCAAGCGAGGTTTCGAGATCGCGCGAGGATGCGGGCCGAATGGCGTCGCCGCTCTCGACCACGTGCGGTACGCGGACGATGCCGTCGCTCTCATCGAAGTAGCGCACGCGGTAGCGGTCGCTCTTACCGGTCGGACCGACGAACCGTAGGAGCGTATAGCGGTCGCCGGTGATCTGGACCGGTTCGTGCAGGGTGCGGAGGACGTGACCTTCGGCCGTCCCTTCCAGAAGCGCATCGTCGGCGAGTGCGACCACGATGTCGTCGTACGGATGCGAGCCGGCCAGCGATTCGAGCGGATCGACGCGCTTCCAGTGGTTGACCCGGACGGGTTGGACGAAGCCGCCGTACGTGCTGCTGAACTCGGCATTCGCGCTGAAGTCGACGTCGCGCGTGACCGCCTCGACCCATCCGCGGACGCCGGCGTCGTCGGCCCAGCGGAGTGGCACGATCTTCCCGACGACGTCGGCGTGCGCTGCGGGCGCGTGCCGAACTTCGAAGAGCGCGCCGCGAACGCGAGCGCGATCGGCCGGTTCCGGAAGGATCAAGCGTCCGATCCAGTCGGCCGTCGGACGGAACCGCACGTCGGCGATCGGCGCGATCGGGAAGTAGCCCTCGCGGTTGACGTCGGCCTCACGATAGCGTTCGTAGTTGCTGACGACTTTGCGGATCTTCGGCGCGAGGTACGCCGTCTGACCGCGGAGCACGTGCGAGGTGTTCGCGACCGTCTCCGCGAGGTTGGTGCGCCCGTCGGGGAGGCGTGCGTTCGGGTCCATGTAGCCGCCCGGGACTTGGTGCCCGATCGGACCGGCCGGGATGACGCTGATCCTACCGAGCCGGAGGGCGCGGTTCCAGTTGGAGAGCCACGCGATCTTCCAGCGGCTCGCGAACATGATCGGACCGAGTCGTTCGACCCCGTCCTTGCTTCCGACGAAGTGGTAGAGATGCTCGATGTTGAGGAAGTCGCAGTCGCCGGTCATCACGCCGCCGAGCGAGACGATGTCGACCGGCGCGCCGATCGCGCCGCGCAGGAGCGGCGCGCACGCCGCCGACATCTGCCCGCCGCCGCTGTAGCCGATCAGCGTGACGGGCATGCCGGACCCGATGCGGTACCCGTGCGCGACCAGCGCGTCGTAGACGATCTGTGCGATCCCGCGATTGTAGAGCGGTCCGAAGCGCGCATCGGCCGAGACCGCGACGATCAAGACGTTGCGCAGATTGACGATCAGCCCCAGGATGCTCTCGGGATGCGCGAACCGGACGCTATCGAGGAACGCCCAGAACAGGCCGAGACCTTTGCTCGAATCGAGCGGCTTGTTGAGGACGGAGTAGGTCATCAGTCCGCGGATCAGCGCCGCTCCGCGCGGCAGCGCGGGTACGAGCGCGTCGAGGAACGTCTCGACGTCGGGCGTGTACGCCGAACTCGATTGCGAGATGCCGTCGAGATAGACGGCGTACCGGTCGATCGCGGGGCTCGCATCGCCGCGTCGTGCGAGCGTTCCGAAGTTCTCGACCTCGACGACGCCCGTCGGCGACTCCAACACCGGGTCGCCGTACCAGCCGGCCCACCATCCGAGGGTCTCGATCGGTGCGAGCAGACAGGCGGCGACGACGCCGACGATCCCGATCCACGCGATACCGACGAACGGACGGATCCAGAACGGGAGCTCGACGCTCCATCCGAAGAACGTGGTGTGAAGCGGATCGAGCAAGAGCGCGACGACGTAGGTAAAGGCGGCCAGTCCCGCAAGACCGATCGCGAGGCTCGTCCAGTTCCGGCGGGTCTTCGCCTTTGCAGCCCGGTCGCGCCGCGCGGGACGGAGCGCGACCCACGCGCGCTTGAGGACGGCCGTCCCCTCGTCGCTCAGGTCCACGCCGGCGACGGCGTCGGCGATGCGGCGACCGAGATTCGCCACCGGTTGTCCGACCGTGCGTTCGAGGATCTGCAGGAGCAGCCAGCCCAGGCCGACGTGCGCGAGCGCGTCGATCGCGGAGACATGTGCGAGCGCCGCGAAGGCGAGCACCAGCGCGGCCAGGTGCCAGACGCGTAGTGCGCCGAGTGCGGGCGAACCGAAGTACGGCATGGCTGCCAGAAACGCGAAGAGCAATGGGACGTAGCCGAACGCCATCACGATCGCAAGCGAGAGCAGCGAGACGTGCGGTGCATGCGGGAGCAGACACGTCACCCACGTGCCGAGCACCAGGAAGACGTAACCGAACGCGTAGAGCAATGCGCCGACCAGCAGGCTGAACGCGAAGCGGACCGGCGTGACGCGGTTGACGAAGAGGATGATGCTCTGGCCGACCGTCTGCGAGAGCCCGGCCAACAGGACGAGCGCGAGCGCGATCGGCCATTCGCCGTGCGACGCATGCGCTGCAAACGTCGATGGATGCAGCAAGAAGGCCGGCGCGGTCACACGGCGATGTTCAGCCTCAGTTGGCGGGGTGCCTCCGGCACGATGCGCGCGCGCAGGATGGCGGCGTCGAGCGTGCCCGATCGCGTGCAGAAGCGCGGCGTCGACGTCGATGCCGGAACGCGCCAGCCGAGCCGCGACGCGGACGTCGTCGATCGAGGCGACCCGGAACGAGACGCGCACGCCCGCCGCACGTGCCAAGCGCGCGAGCGGTTCGATGTCGCGCTCGATCAAGGGCGAGTGGGTGAGGATCATCGTCGGGATCGCGTAGTCGGCCAGGATTGCGAGCAGGCGCGGCATCAGCCGCACATCGCCTTCGAGCGGGTTGTATGGATCGGCGCCCCAGCCGATGGCGACCCGGGCGGGCCGAGTGGATGGGCGGGCCAGCTCGGCCCGGAGCGCCCCGGGCGCGCCCAAATTCGCCAGGCATGCACCATCGCGAACGAGATAGGGCTGGACTCTGCGAACCGCGTTCATTCCGACAGCATATATCGAACATATGTTCGATTGCAAGGGGAAGGCTCGGAAGCGCGAACCAGGGGGCATGGCCATGCAGATACCCGCCCATGCGAACCGTTCGGCGATCTCGATCCCGACGCAGACGCTGCTCGGCCACGTGCTCGGGATCACCGCGCTCGGTATGGCGGTCACGGGCCTAGCGGCATACTTCTTTCAGAACATCCCGTTCGGTGCCGGGCTCATCGCGATGCTGGTCGGGTTCGGGGTGTTGCTCGCGATCCACCTGACGCGTGCGAACGAGTCGCTCTCGCTGCTGCTCTTCTATCTTTTCGCCTTCCTCGAAGGCGTCGGTATCGCGCCGACCATCGGGAACTATGTCCGGTCGATCGGGCCGGACGTCGTCTACCAGGCGGCGGTCACGACCGGCTTCGGGATGGCGGTCCTAGGTGGCATCGTCTACCTGACGGGCTTGGATCTGCGACGTTTCCAAGGCTGGATCTACGGTGCGCTGATCGTGCTCGTGCTGGCGGGCCTGGCGTCGCTGTTCTTCCACTTCATCTCGCCGACCACATACTCGTGGCTGACCCTGCTGGTGTTCACCGGCTTGACGCTCGTCGACTTCGCCCGGATCAAAGCCGGCGGCGATGGACTTACCCCCGTACAAATGGCGGTGCAGATCTACCTGGATGCGCTGAACATCTTCCTGGCGCTCCTACAGATCTTCGGGGGCCGTCGGCGAGACTGACACCGATACGATGTGCGGCATAACGGGAATCTTTGCTCCGGGTCGGGATGCGGCGCGACTCGCCTACTTCGCGCTCTACGCGCTCCAACATCGCGGTCAGGAGTCGGCCGGGATCGCGGCCGCCGACGGCGACACGCTCCGTTCGCACAAGAAGATGGGTCTGCTCGGAGCGATCTTCGACGAAGACGTGCTGAGCGAACTCTCCGGCCACATCGCGATCGGGCACACGCGCTATTCGACGACCGGTTCGTCGGCCGTCGCGAACGCCCAGCCGTTGCTGGAAGATACGACGATCGGCGCGTTCGCGTTCGCGCATAACGGCAACCTGACGAACACCGACGAGTTGCGCGACGCGCTGCCGCCGACGGCGGTGCTGCTGGCCAGCTCCGACACGGAAGTCCTGGGCAAGGCCATCGCGGCGGCCGAGGGGTCGATGCTGGACCGGATCGCGAGCGTTATCGCGACCGCGCGCGGCGCCTACTCGATCGTGCTCTGCACCCAGAGCGAACTCTACGCGTTCCGCGATCCGTGGGGGGTGCGCCCGCTCTGTCTCGGGCGTTTCGCCGACGGCGGCTACGTGGTCGCGTCCGAGTCGTGCGCGCTGCTGACGGTCG
>JBEPVY010000039.1:0-17464 GCA_041690835.1 Vulcanimicrobiota bacterium
CGGCCGTCATCGAGAGCATCGTCGTCTGCGATCTCGATGGCGGCCGCTCGCGACGACTGCACGTGGTGAGCGGCACGCTCGGGCGCGCCGCTTAGGAACCGAACGCTAGCGAGCGATTCCGACGCGGAGAGCCATCACCGCGACCTGGGTGCGAGCGGTCAGGTTGAGCTTCGCGAGGATGTGCGAGATGTGGTTCTTCACGGTCTTGTCGCTGAGCGAGAGCCGCGAGGAGATCTCTTTGTTCGAGAGCCCTTCGGCGACCAGGCGCACGACTTCGAGTTCGCGCTCGGAGAGCAGCGCTCGCATGTCGCGGACCGGCGCACCGGGAACCGGCTGGAGGTGGCGCGGATTGGCCGGCGCCATGGCTTTGACCGCGTTCAGGAACTCCGCGATCGTAAGATCCCGCAGCGCATCGAGCGCACAGACGACCGTACCGGGCGACGCGCCGCGGGTGTAGTCGAGGGTTGCGCCGATACCGGCGACGTCGTCGGCATAGAGTAGGACGTCAGGCTTGACGGTTCCGACCGGCGCAGCGGTCGTCGTCCGGGCGGCGGTCGTGAGATCGGTGTCGAGGTCCAGCAGACGGGCGATGGCCTCGGTCGTCCTCGGGTCGCGCCCGACGATCTGCACCTTGGCGGGGTAGACGCCGGCGGGGATGGCGATCATGTTGACTCCTCGGGTGGGCAAAGGTCGGCTTCGGGTATGGGAGAAGCCTACGCTCGCAACCTTTCCTGGGCCTTACGGCCCACAACCGATCGCTTACAAAGCGATTACACGAAGGCAGGCATGGAAGAGCAGGCGCCCGGGCTCGAGGTCCGGCGCAATGGCCTCCTCGAGAGGCTCGAGCGGGTCCGTCCGACCCTGGTCGCGCTGATCGCGCCCGCGGGCTTCGGGAAGTCGACCCTCGCCCGCCAGTTGCTCGGCCGGCGGGGTGGCTACGCCATTTGCGACTGTTCCGGGGTCACCGACGACTTGGATCTGGCGCGCCGGCTCATTCCCGCCCTCGCCATCGAATCGCCCGACCGGGTCGCGACCCTCACACAGCGCGAGTTGATGCTGGGCGACGGCGGAACCTCGGTCTCCGAGCGCGTCCGGTTGGCGCTCGAAGCCTGGCGCGAACCGACCGGCGGGACCACGCTGGTCTTCGAGAACGCCGAGCACCTCGGGCACTGCCCGCCCGCTCGCGACTTCTTCGCGCGCCTCTTGGCGCAACGTCCGGTGGGCCGATCGATCGTGATCTGCTCGCGCGAATCCCTGCGCCTACATCTAACACGCTTCGCGCCCCCGCACGAGATCATGGTCCTGCGGGCCGTCGACCTGGCCTTCGACCGCGACGAGATCCGCTCGATCTTCGACGTCCACGTGGGCGACGACGCGACCCTGGATCGCATCCTGGCGGTCTCGCAGGGCTGGCCGATCGCGATCTTCCTGGTGAAGCGGTTCGCGGCCGAGGGCCGGATGGAGAAGCTGCTCTCGCGACTCGACGACGTCGCCTTCGAAGAACTGCACGACTATCTGGTGGACGAAGTGCTCTCGTCGCTCGATCAACGGACCGTGGACGCGCTCTTCGCCGCCGCCTCGATCCCACGCGCGACTCCGCTCGACGTCTCGTTCGCGCTCGGTGACGCGGCCATCGCCGACGAGATCGCGGAGTTCGCGAAAGAGTCGCCGTTCGCGGCGCGCAACGCCGACGGGACGCTCGCGGTGCATCCGCTGCTCGCCTCGCTGCTGCTCGAACATCGCGAAGAGAAACGCAACGCGCTGCTCTCGTCGGTCGCGGACCGGTACGAGGCCGCCGGTTCGTACGTGCGCGCGGCCGAACTGCATCTCGCGCGCGGCGATCAGATGGAGGCGGCTCGAACGCTCGGGCGCCACGAAGTGATCCGCGATCACAGTCCGTCCATGGAGTACGCGCGCGCGCTCTCGTCGCTCGACCGCTCGCTCGTGCGGACCTATCCGCGCCTGTGGGGCGTGACCGCGATGCTTCGGCTGTTCTGCATCGACACCGAGGAGATGCTCGAAGAAGCCGAGTCGATCTATCGGACGTTGCCGCCCGAGACCTCACCGATCGAGCGGTACTACATCTTCGTCTTCCGGGTGCTCTTCATGTCGTACCTCGGCATGTTCGAAGAAGCGCTCGAGATGATCGATCGGTTCGCCAAGGCCAACGACGTGCCGGTCGAGCCGCGCACCCTGCTCGACGGCTACGTCACGTACGTACGCGCGCTCTTGACCGCGCGCCTGGGCCGGCTCGACGAAGCGGAGAAGGACCTGATGCTGGCGCTTCCGCTCGTCCAACAGATGGACGTGATGGCCTCGGGTACGCTGTTGACGCTCGGCGCCGACATCGCGCGCGTGCGCGGCGAACGTGCGATGGAGCGCCAGTTCATCGATCGCGCGCTCGAACACGCGCGCCGCTCGGTCCTCTCGAACTTCGTCGCATTCGATCTGACCGAGGCGGTCATCGGGGCGTGGCTCGGCGGAGAAGAAGAGCTGTTCGCGCGCTACGCGGTCGAGCTGGAGGAGCACGTCGAACGGCTCGGCATCCGTGGATTCGCCTACATCGCCGCGGTCGCGCGCGGGCGGAGCGCCGAGCCGACCGAACTGGATCTGCTCAAATATGTCGCGGTCGGTCGCCTGATCGCATGCGGGGACGCGACCGACGCGCAGGACGCGGCCCGGCTCGCACAGCTGGCGCTCGCCGCCGCGGAGCTCTACCGCGCGCCGTTCACCGAGTGCCTGGCCGCCGTCGCGACCGCGCTCTTCGACGGTGCTCGCTTCGTCGAACATATGGCGCGCGCGCTGGTCTGCGCCGAACGCTGCGAATCGCCCGCGCTGCAGAGCGCGGTCGCAGGCGTCGCCGCGCGCACCGGCGAGAACGGGATGCTCGATGCGTTTGTGGCGAAACTCTCGCGAGAGCGCGAGCGTCGCACGCCGCCGCTCGAGATCGAACTGACCAGCGGTCGGGTCGCCTGCAACGGCAGTCCGGTGACGCTCTCGGAGCGCGAGTTGGAACTATTGGTCGCGCTCTCGCTCCGGCGCGAGGTCGTGCCGCGCGGCCGACTCGCCGATCTCCTCTGGCCCGAACTCGATGAATACGCCGCGCGCAACGCGCTTTCGGTCTGCCTGCATCGTCTGCGCGCTCACCTCGGCAACGACGGTGCGATCGTGCGCAGCGGCGAGGGCTATCGCCTGCACGACGAAGCCTGGGTCGACCTCTGGGAGATCGACCGCTTGGTCGCGGCCGTCCGCTCGCGGGGTACGATCGGCGACGTCGAACGCGAAGCCCTGCGCGAATCCTATGCGCGCCTGCGCGAACCGCGCCCGGTGCGCATGCAGGCGTGGGAGTGGTTCGAGCCGACCGAACGGCATATCGGCGAACTCCGGCTCGACGTGGCGATGCGCCTGGCCGGCGACGCGCTCTCGAACGACGGCGCTCAGGATGCGCTCGCGCTCGCACACGAGATGATCGCCTACGACCCGTGCGACGAGCCGGCCCGCGAGATCGCTATTCGGGCCTATCTCCAGCTCGGCGACCGGGCCGCCGCGATGCGCCACTTCCGCCAGTATCGCGATACGCTCCAATCGGAACTTCAGTGCGATCCCTCACCCGCGTTGATCGCGCTGGTCGGGAGCGGCGCGTGATCCCGGCGCTGGCGTTGTTGGCGGCGCTTGCGAGCCCGGCTCCATCCGCATCGCCGATCGTCGCCGACGTCGTGATCTCGGCGGGGCACGAAGGCCGCCCCGAGAGCTGCCTGCGCTTCCCGAAACATCACTGCAACCTCGGCGCCAACGGCGAGCGAGCCTGGACGCCGATCGTGGCCGACGCGGCCACCCGCGTGCTGCGCGCGCACGGTGTGAACGTGGTCCGCCTGCCGGCCGATTTCGATGGGACCTACGATGCGGATGCGGCCGTCTTCATCCACTTCGACGGCAACGACCGCGCCTGTTCGACCGGCGCCTCGATCGGCTACCATCACCCAAGCGATAAGCCGGCCGCGGACGCGTGGCGCGCGCTCTATTCCCGCTACATCCCGTTCGCATTCATGCCGGACGATTTTACGGTAGGCTTGCGCGACTACTACGGTTTTCGCCAAATGCACGTGCGGGATAGCGCGCTCGTCCTAGAACTCGGCGAGTTGTCGTGCCCGAGCGGGCGCGCCTGGCTCGCACCCCGCCTGCAGTGGGAGGGCGCACTGATCGCCCACTTCCTCTCGCAGCGCATCGGCAAAGGCGACGTGCCGGATCCGGGCGCCTTCGTAAAGTGAAACCGCCTTCCGGCGGCTAAGAGCACCGTCGGTGATCGAAGTCTTCTACCGCTATCGGGTCCATGCGGCGCAGGTGCGCGCGTTCGAGCATGCCTACGGTTCGACCGGGCCGTGGGCGAAGCTGTTCGCCCAGCATCCCGGTTTCCGCCGGACGCGGCTCTTCCGGCATAGTGCCGACGCCGCGATCTACGTGACCATCGACGTATGGGAGTCCAAGGCCGATTGGGACGCCTTTCGGGTGGACTTCTCGTCGGAATATGCGGCTCTCGACCGGAAGCTGGGCATGCTCAAGATCGAGGAGCATCTCCTCGGCTTTTACGACGGCGCCGAAGAGTATCGGCCGCCCCTGGACACCCGCGCCTAGCCCCAAGGCTTGACGTCCCCCGAACCCGGGGGCGATACTACAGGGGTTCTATGATACGACCGGTTCGGGCCGATGGACGGATCGATGCGGGCGGCGTCTTCACGCCGATCTATCGAGCGCGCGTCGTCGACCGCATTGCTGCGGCAGCGGAGTCGCGGGTGGTATTGATCGTCGCACCGGCCGGCTACGGCAAGTCGACGGCGCTACGTCAATATCTCGACGGCGTCTCCGACTCCGTCGTACGCTACGATCTGCATTCCGACAACGGCAGCCTGCTGGGCTTCGTCCGCGGCTTCGCCGACGCGATCTCCGAGATCGCGCCGGACGCGCGCAAGACCCTCGTCACGGCCTTCGATTCGGCGCGCGACTCGGTCACTGCGGGCGCGGAACTTGCGCTCTGGATGCACGCCCATATCAAGACGTACAACGGCACCATCGCGATCGACGACCTGCACATCGCGGAGCACGAGAAGCAGGTCTCGGCGTTCATCGCCTCGCTGGTCGATCGGACCAAGGGCCGCGTGCGCTGGATCGTCGCCTCGCGCTCGTTCCTGGACCTTCCGGTCGGATCGTGGCTCGCGTATCAGGAGATGGATCTCGCGATCGACGAGAGCGATCTTGCGTTCACGACAGAAGAAGCGCGCAGCACCGCGCGGGCTTCGCGCGTCGGCGTGCGCGACGAAGAACTCGAATCGCTGGTCGCGCTCACCTCCGGTTGGCCGACCGCACTCAGTTTCGCGCTGCGTACGTCGACCCGCACGCTCGATCTGCGCAACGTCCAAGCGGTCACCCGCGAGATGGTCTATCGCTACCTGGCCGAGCAGGTCTACAAGGATCTCGACGGCGCCGATCGCGACCTGCTCGCGACCTGTGCGCTCCTTCCCGAGATCGACATCGGCGTTCTCGAGGCGGCCGGCTACGACGACGCACTCGGCATGATCGAGAACCTGCGGCATCGCGTCTCGTTCATCTCACCGCATGCCGAGCGAGCGCGCGTCTACCGGATGCACGACCTGTTCCGCGACTTCGTCATCAACCGCCTCGAACACGACGGCGCCGAAGCGATCGCGTCGCGCCGATCGTCGATCGCAAAGGTACTCGAACTGGGCGGGGACCACGCCGGCGCCATCGCTACGACCGCGCGATCCGGATCGATCGGCGACTTGACGCGGCTGCTGGAAGCATACGGTCTGGCGCTTTTCGAAGAGGGCCGCGGCGACGCTATCGTGCCCGCGCTCGATGCTCTCAAACTTGCGGGTGCGCAGGGGAACCCCACGGCGCTCGCGCTGCGCGGGCTGATCGAGGCCGCGCACGGCCGGCGAGAAGAAGGTGAGTCGCTCCTGCGACGCGCCGTTCGCGATACGACCGATCGGGAAGCCCGCGATCAGTTCGAGCTCCGTCTCGCGCGCCTGATCATCCTGCGCGGTGGCGAGCCGCTCGACATCCTGACGCGACTTGAGGGCGACTGCGAGGCTCGATCCGACGCGCGAGCCGAAGCGACGTCGATGCTTCCGGTCGTGCTTGCGCGAGCCGGTCGACACGCCGAGGCCACGGAAGCGCTCGCTCGCGCCTCCGTCGTGGTCGGGATCGCGGAAGACGTGAAGGTCCGGGCGCGTATGCTCCAACGCATCGGCCTGGCGGCTATGGAGCTGGGCGATCCGGCTCGAGCGATGGAGGCGACGCAGAACGCGACCGACCTGGCGTTGCGCGAAGGGCTGCTGAGTCTGGCCAGCAAGTGCTATGCCGTGCAAGTGACGATCGCCGCGGTCTATCACGAAGATCGCGCCAAGACGTTGTGGTTCTCGCAACAGGCCCACGTCACCGCGCAGAAGGCCGGCGACAAGACGGACATGCAGACGTCGACGCTGATGCTGCTCAGTGCCGAGGCCAAACGCGGCAACGCCGAGCGCGTCGTCGGGCTCGAACGCTTGCTGGGCGATATCGGCATGAACGATGCGTACCGTCAGAAGTATGCCGCTACATCGCGCGCCCTGCGCCGCTCCTGGGAAGGCGCCTTCGCCGAATCGTATCGGCTGGTGGCGGACCTCTGGTGGGCGATCCCCGCTACGTACAACCAGCTTTCATCGGGGTCGGAGTGTGCCATCTATGCCGCCGCCGACGGCCGCACGTCGGAGGCGGTGGCGGTCGTGGCGCGTGTTCTCGACATCGTCGACGCGAGCCAGAACGAGCCGTCGGTGAGCATGGTCGCGCGATCGTCGGCATTATTGTTCTGCGCTTTAGCAGAGGCGCTCTGCGGCCGGCACGCTGCGGCGCAGAAGATCTTCCGGAGGGTCCCGCCGAGTCTGGAACCGGCAATCGAATGTCTACGCGCCACCGTGGATGGCGGCATACGTATGCTGAAAAGCAGCAAGCTGGACGAATACGAGCTCGCCGGTGGGCTCGAGCAGCTACGGGATCTTGGGCTGGGCGGCCTGGGTATGCTCGTCCAAGCGGCGGTGACAAAGGTCCTCACCGAGGGCGCCGGCGCCGCAACGCTCTCGCTGACGCGGGCGGAAGTCGCGGTCTTGAAGAATCTTGCCTTGGGAAAGACCCAAAAGGAGATCGCGGCAGAGACCGGCCGGAGCGTTCTGACCGTCCAGACCCACATCCAGAACGCCATCGAGAAGCTGGGCTGCCACGGCAGGCAAGAGGCCATACTTACCGCAAACCGCCTCGGCGTCGTCGACTTACCGTCGGTCCGCAAACTTTCTACTGAAATTTAAGTAGAGACTCGGATACTCGGCCCCTGGTATGGTGATGCCAACGAACTCGCACGTTGGAGCTTTTTTTACATGGTTCTCGTCGCCATCCTCATCATCGTCATCTGTTCGACGCTTCCGCCCGTCGGAATGGGCTAGGCCGCAGGACCAGTCATGTCGGTTCTTACCGTTGCAGGTGTCGGTAGGACACTCGGATCGACCCCTCGGTCGCTCCTGGCGTCGGCCGTCGAGCATCTCCACGATGCCGCCTTGGTCGCCAACCCGGCGATCGACGTTCCTCTCGAAGTTCTCCTCGATCGCCTATGCCTGTCGCTTGCGGTCGCGAAGCCCGTTGGCCTCGCGACCTGGGCGGAACGCGAAGGCAAGCGGTTCGGGCCGGCTCCTGCCGCAGAGCTGGCCGGAGCTGCTTGCCACGCGATAGCGGGGGCGGCGCGCAGGTTCGAGGTCGATCACGGCCGCCTGCTCGCGACCCTCGAGATTCTCAAAGGTGAGGTCGAGCGGGCCCTCGCGCCAATGCGCCAGGCACCGTCCCCTGTCTCGCCGTCGCTCTCGGCCGAGGGTGCCGACGCGCTGCTGGCGATGCTCTCGGAGCGCGACCGCGCCACCTGCTCGCACTCGCGTGCGACCGGTGAATGGACCCGGCGACTGGCCGAATCGATGGGCTTCGATGCCGAAGCGTGCACGTTCATCGAGCTTTGCGCCGTGCTTCACGACATCGGCAAGATCGGGACACCGGATACGGTGCTCTTCAAGCCCGGGCCGCTCACCGACGACGAATGGGCGATCATGCGCGATCACTCCGCCGCGGGCGAGCGTATCCTCGAGCAGATCCCGTCGCTGGCTCGTTGCGCGCCGATCGTGCGCGCCCACCACGAACGCTATGACGGCGCCGGATACCCGGATCGCCACGCCGGAAACGACATCCCGATGGAAGCGCGCATCGTGGCGGTCGCGGATGCTTTCCACGCAATGATCAGCGATCGTCCGTATCGCCGCGCGATCGCGCCGCGGGCGGCCCTCACGATCCTCCAAGAAGGCCGCGGAACCCAATGGGATCCGGATGCGGTCGACGCCATGCTCGGACTTTTCAAGCGTTCGGCCAAGCCGGCGTCCGTGCAGGCAGAAGCAAGGTTCTCCACCGCCTAGACGTCCTCAGGCGGCCGGGAGACGCCCCCAGTATCGGGTGGTGGGCAGGGACGTCGCGATGCGGCGTCCCAAAATTTTGTCAGGTGCCACCCAGGTGGCACTCGCGTGCCGCATACTGCGGGCATGTATCCATACTTCATCGGTTCCGGAGTAATGTTGACGGCGGGCGCGGACTCCGTGCCGGCAACCCTGCACGCCCAGACCGACGCCGGCATCGCTGCTACCGTCCGAGCCGCCGCCGTCGACTTCGAGGGATGCGGGCAGGCTGAGCTCGCGCGCCTGCTCTTGGTCGCCGCCGGCTGGACCAGTAGCGCCTTCGAGCGGGCCGTCATGCCAGGGCTGCGTGCTCGCGGCTCGGCCGATTTGGCCGACGTCTTGGCCGCCCTCGCCTTGGCGGCGGGGCAGGGGACTGTCCATCTGTTCGCCGGCTGGCTTCCGGAGCCGGACCTGGTCGAGAAGCTCGCCGGGCGGGGCGTCACACTGGTCGCCCATCCGCTCGAATCGATCGAGCGAGCGGCGCTGATCACCGGCCAGCGGAGGCGCGCGCCCCTGGCGGCCTAGAACGGCTCCAGCCCCTTCACAGGGTCTTGCGGCACGATGCACCGTAACAATGGAAATGCTTCAACACGCCCGCGTCGCCGTCGTCGACGACGATCGCATGGTTCGCGAGATGCTCGAGCTCGGTCTCTCGCGCGAAGGCTACTCCGTCAGGACCGCCTCCGACGGCCAGGCCGCCCTCCAGCTCGTCCGCGAGTGGGAGCCGGAACTGATCGTGCTCGACATCATGATGCCGAAGATCGACGGGATCACGCTCTTGCCGATGCTCCGCGAGATCACCCAGGCGCCCATCCTGATGCTGACCGCCAAAGGCGAGACGGCCGATAAGGTCCAGAGCCTGAGCGCCGGCGCCGACGACTACCTGGTCAAACCGTTCGTCTTCGAAGAACTGATCGCGCGACTGCAGGCCAAGTTGCGGCGCCCGCAGTTGATCGAAGAGAATCTGCTTCGTTGGCGCGAGATCGCGCTCGGGCCGGACACGCGAGAAGTCTTTCGCGGCAAGGATCGGGTCGAACTGACGCAACGTGAGTTCGATCTGCTGGCCGTCTTCATGCGCGAACCGCGCCGCGTCTTCAGCAAGGATCACCTGCTCGAACTGGTCTGGGGCCACGACTTCGAAGGCGGTCCGAATATCGTCGAGACGTACATCTCGTATCTGCGTGCAAAGTTGGATCGCGGCGACGACCCGTCGTTCATTCGGACCGTTCGCGGCGTCGGATACGGACTCTCGCAGTAGCGCGTGCGCCAATCGATCGCGTCGCGTCTGTCGGCGCTCTATGCCACCCTGCTCGGCATCACGGTGCTGCTCGTCATCCTCGCCTCCTCGGTGGCGCTGGTCTACGAACTCGCCGGGTTCTCGCGCGACATCGTCTTCGCCAAACACGAAGAAGCGCGCATCCTCGCGGATCAGAACGCCGAGCAAGGCATCTCGCTGCAGAAGGCCGCGCCGGACATCGTCAAGGCCATCTCGGGCATCGGCCTGAGCGTCGCGGTCTTCGATCGCAAAGGCACGTTCCTGGCCGGCGACAAGACGCTCCGCCCGGGGATATTGGATCGCGTGCTCGCCGGTAAAGACGTCGTCCCGATGCCCGGGCCGCGTCTGCGGACGTTCGGCGTCACCGTCATGCCGGACGGACCGTCGCCCGGCCAAGCGTTCGGGACCCCCTCGCCCGGACCGCGTACGGTCGGGAAGATCGTCTACCACGAGGCCTTCGGGCTGTCGTCCGACGGGCGCCAGATCTTCATCCGTAGCGGCTCCTCGCCGGGCGGAAGCGGGCCGCCCGAACGTTTCTCGCTGACCGCCGTCGAAGGCGGCTACGTCGCTTTTCAGCCGTCGCTACCGCTGCTGCTGATCTCGCTCGTCCCGTATTGGCGCGTCGTCATCACGATCGCGATCGCGTCCATCCTGCTCTCGTGGTTCGTCGGCCGGCTGTTCGCGCGTCAGGCCCTGCAGCCGATCAACGAGGTGACCGAGTCGCTCCAGGCGCTTGCGGCCGGCGATTTCACCCAACGCCGTTTCGTGATGGCGGGCGGCGATGAAGTCGCCACCCTGACGGCGGCCTATAACGACGCCGTCGCCGGCGTCGCGGCCGCGATGGAAGAGCGCAAGCGTGTCGAGGAACGGATGCGACAGTTCGTCGCCGACGCGGGCCACGAGCTGCGGACGCCGCTCACCGTGATCTCCGGGTACATCGACGTCCTCCGGCGCGGCGCGCTCGAGGAACCGACCATAGCACGCCAGATCCTCGGCACCATGTCGCTCGAGAAAGAGCACATGCGCGTGCTCATCGACCGGTTGATGCGACTCGCGCGCCTCGACGGCGAGGCGCCGCCGCGCGACGAGACGATCGACGTCGCCGAGCTGTTGCGCAGTCAGTGCGATGCGGCCCGGCGAATGGACGAAGGTCGCGCGATCGACTATAGCGTCGAAGGCATCACGGATGTCCGCGGCGATCGCGGCGAACTCGGCGAAGCGATCTGGAACGCCGTCGAGAACGCGCTCAAGTACGCGCCCGAGGCGGCCATCCATCTGCGCGGGACCGCGGTCGACGGCGTCGCCACGATCACGATTCGCGACGAAGGCCCGGGCATGACCGAGAGCGCGCGCATCCACGCCTTCGAGCGCTTCTATCGCGGCGACGAGCGTGGCGAGATCGTCGGTAGTGGCTTGGGTCTTGCGATCGCCAAGCGCGCGGTCGAACGGGCCGGCGGGACGATCGCCATCGACAGCGCGCCCGGACACGGAACGACCGTGACGATCCGGCTTTCACCCGATTCTCATCCGCGCCGCTAGACGACCGCGGCGCTCACAGCACCCTCTCAACCGAATCCGGATACTTAGGAACATCGTGAAAAACCGTCTGTTGGCGCTCGTCTGCGCCGTCGCCGTCATCTTGGCGGCCGCGCCGCTCCCCGTATCCGCCCAAAGCGATTCGGGCGAGATCCGCATCGTGGTCACCGACGCGTCGACCAAGGGCCCGGTCGAACTGGCCCGGATCATTCTCGATGGACCGGTCATCACGAGCGAGTTCTCCGGGAAGAACGGCCAGGTCCGGTTCATCGATGTGCCGGACGGGATCTATCGGGCGCGGGTCGTCAAACGCGGGTTTACGGCGGTCTCTTCGGTCGACTTCGAAGTCCTCGGAGGCAAGGTCGTGACGGTCGCGGTCGCGCTCGCACCCGACGGCGGAGGTCTCCACGTGATCGCAACCGTGACGTCGAAATCGACGGCGACCGTTTCGTCCTCGTCGATCGCCGCCGATTCTGCGCAACGCAAGCTCTCGGACGACCTCGCGGGTGCGCTCAACAAGCTCTCGGGAGTGAGCGTGACGACCTCGAGCGACGACTCGGACGCGACCGAGACGATCTCGCTCGAAGGGCACGATGCCAGTCAGACCTCGCTCAGCCTGGACGGCATTCCGCTCAACGCTCCGGGAACTGCGGGCAATTTGCGCGGTTTCGCGACGGATCTCTTCGGCGGAGCGTCGGTCCGCTTCGGTGCGCAGGCCGGTAGCTTGGGCGGCGGCGTGAACTTCTCGACGATCCAGCCGACCCTGTCCTGGCAGTCGAACACCCAGCTCTCGACCGGCAGCAACGGCAAATACAACTATTCTCTGGGCGAGACCGGTTCGCTCGGCAAGCTCGGCATCGCGGCGCAGATCGTGTATCGTCTCTCGCCGAGTCTGTTGGATGGCATGCGGTATCTCGATGCGAGTGGACTCGACTACGTCCACCAAGGCGACTCGACCTCGCGCGGTTCGCTCGTGAAACTGCGCTATCGGATCAGCGACTCGCAGACGCTTTCCGGCGAGTATCTCGGATCGCTCGGTTCGGCGCAGATCGTGTGCACGCGCATCAGCGGCGACCTGCCTTGTGGCTACGGCCCGGGAAACTACGACGACAGCAAGAGCAACCTCTTCGCCCTGACGGACACGGCGCTGATCGGCGACACCGGCCTGCAGGCGACCGTCTACGGCTCCGGCGCCACCTTCGAGACGAACGAACTCGCCCGATATCTGAACGGCATTCCGTCGCCGAGCGGCTCGTCGACGACGTCGAGAAATTTCGGCTACAGTCTGAACGCGACGCTCCCCGCAAAGGAGCGCCATACGATCTCGATCGTCGCGTCCGGAACGAGCAGTTCGACGACGACCACCCCGATGACGCTCTCCGCGATCCCGTACTACACCGGCTCGCAGACGTCGAGCTACGGCTCGCTCCAGATCGTCGACCGGATCCAATCGAATACCAAGCTGACCCTCGACGAAGCGTTCGGAGTGAGCCGCGCGAGCAACGCCCCCGCCTCGATCCTGGCGTCGATCGGCGCGAACTGGAAGCCGACGAACACGGATTCGTACGCCGCTTCGTACGGCGTCGGCGGATCGGCCGCTCACGGAGGACGGGTGAGCATCCTGACCGATCCGACGTTGCTGTCGTTCAACTGCAACGCGGACATCGCCAACGGCTCGGCCCCCGGCGACCTCCCGGGCGCATCCTCGTCGACCTCGGCGCGCCTGAGCTACTCGCACTCATGGAAGACGGGCGTGATCAGCACGTCGCTCTATCGTCAGTCGCAACTCGGCGTCGTGCTGCCGACCGAGGTGAACGGCTCGATCCTGGATAGCCTCGGCGTCTTGCCGGCCGGGTACGTCGGGATCGCCCAAGGCATCTTCAACTCGCCGGCCGGTTGCGGCGCGCCGCCGAGCACGCCGTTCGGCGCGCAGAACCTGTACTTCCGCACGCCCATCGGCGGAGCCGAACGGCTTTACGAAGGTGGCTCGATCACCGGGTACGTCTCGTTCGGCGGACTGGTCGTCCAGCCGTTCTACAACGTGACGGTCGTCCAGGCGCTCTCGGGCGACCCACGGATCGACAATCCGTATTCGACGACCATCTCCGGTTCGCAACAGCCCGGCCAACCGCTGCATCGGGCCGGCGTGGTCTTCGACTACAAGTCGTCGCCCGCAGCCAGACTCGAGTGGATCGCGGACGCGCAATACACCGGTCCGAACAACGGCAACAACCTGCCTGCGTATACGACCTACGATGCCGGCCTCTCGATGCAGCTCAACCGCGGAGCGCTGACGGTCGCGATGAGCAACATCACGAATACGTTCGGCGGGGTCTTCACCTCGCCGCTCAACGCCGTTCCGCAACAAACGGCCGGCGGGATGTTGCTGCCGACGCTGGCGCGTCCGGTCTCGCCGCGGGCGATCTCGTTCACCTACATCATCAAGACCGGTCAAGGCGTGAAACAGGATACGACCGGCCGCGCGGTCTCACCGGCCGGACCCGGGGGGCCGGGCGAGGGACGCGGCGGACGCGGCGGATTCAACCGCTTCGCGCAGCCGCTGCCGAGCGCGCCGCCCGCCGATCCGTTCGCGATCAACACCGCGTCGCCGCGATGCACGACGGATGATCAGAAGGAAGCCCAGCCCGTGCTCGACGCGATCAAAGCCTACGTCGGGCAGATCGAAGCCGCCAAGACGGCCGCCGGCTATCCGGCGACCATGCCGGCTCCGATCGTGCCGGGTATGACGCTGACCTATCACGGCTTAGGCGCGACCTACGCGCTCTCGATCTCGGATAAGAGCATCTCGCGTCAGCGGGCGATCCTTCCGTGCTTGACGTTGCACATCGCGACCCAGGACGACGTCGCGGCGCGTTCGCTCTACCAGGCGCCGGCCTCGGTGTTCTTCGTAGCTTCGGTGACGTACATGCCGAGCGTTGGACTGTACTTCGCGCCGCGTCCTCCGCAGAGCGGCCAGGAGACGTTCCGCCTCTACAAGTTGCCGACGACCCCGCCCAAAGCGCCGTTCGCGGTCATTCCGAGCGATCGGTGTACTGCCGATCTCAAACAGACGGCGACCCAACTGCTCGGTGAGTTGCAGAAGCACTTCGCGACGGGCGCGGCCACGCCATCGTGGACGATTACGCCGCAAGCCGCCAAGAGCGGCACGTACTACGAACTCGGTAACGACGACGTGAGCGCGATTCCGGCGATCCTTCAGTGCGGCCGGGTCGCGACAGCGACGCCGGACGAACTCACGCCGCTCGGCTGGAGCGCTCCCGCGCCCGCGCCGACCCCGTCGCCTTCACCCGGCCGGCGTGGCAACGCGGCCGGCGGAAACGGCGGCGGCGGTTTCGGCGGGTTCGGTCGTGGCGGTGGATTGAACTACACGCCGGCGCTCGGGATATATCTGGTCCGCAACGCGCCGCGCCCCGCTCCGGAGGCCTCGCCTTCGTCGCAGCCTTAAGGCTACGTTCGAGCCTGGTCGACCATCTCGCGCATGCGCGGGTGGTCGCCCGGGATCGTCGCCACCCACGTCTCGAACTCCGGAACCGGTTCGCCGACGCGGAAGAGGAAGTACCACGCGTTCATCTCGCCCATGAACGTGAAGCGCTTCTTCAGATCTTTGGCAAGCGCTACGTAACTCGCGAACCCGCGCAGGTAGCCCGCGATGCCACCGACGCCACGATCCAACTCCAAGAGCGCACGCGCGTTCTTGATCGTCGCCGCGACCTTGCGCGGACTACGCAGTACGCCCGGCGTCGCGAGTACCCGTTCGACCTCGATCTCGCCGTACTCCGCGACGCGCGCGCAGTCGAACCCATCGAAGGCACGTTCGTAGGCATGCCAGTGCAGCGCGATCTGGCGCCAGCTCAAACCCGTCTGGTAGACGGCGCGGGTCATCACCGCCAGATAGTCGCCCGGACGCTCCGGCGCGACGACCGGCGGAATGGTCGGGACGGCATCGTCGGCAGCGGCCACTAGGGAGCGCCCTTCGCGGCGTCGAGTGCGAGCGCCGCCATCATCGCGACGCCGGTCGGCAATGCGCGCTCGTCGATATCGAAGAGGCTCGAGTGATGCGGATGCGAGGAACGTTCGTCGCCGGAGGCGCCGAGCGTATAGAAACACGCGGGGACGCGTTCGGCGAAGAAGGAGAAGTCTTCGGCGCCCATCAGCGCATCCGCGGCGAACACGCGCTCCGCGCCGATCGTCGACGCTGCGAGCGCGCGCGCGTAAGCGGTCTGGGCGGCGTCGTTGGCGGTGACCGGATAGCGGCGCAGATAGCGATACGCATACTCCGCCCCGGAGCCGTCGCAGCAGGCGCGGAGAACGCGCTCGATTCGCGCCGGCATCGCGTCGCGAACCTCGCTCGAAAACGCCCGGACCGTGCCGAGCATCGAACAGGTACGCGGAATCACGTTATGGATCGTCCCACCGTGGATCGAACCGATGCTCACGACCGCGGGCTCGAGCGGATCGATCTGACGCGAGACGATCTTCTGGACCGAGGTGACGAACTCGGCCGCGACCAGGATCGGATCGATCGTGTCGTGCGGGGCCGAGCCGTGACCGCCGCGTCCGAGCACCTCGATCTCGATCGAATCTGATGACGCGTACATCGGACCGGCCCGAAAGCCGAGCGTCCCGGTCGGGTACTTCGAGGAGAGATGCAGACCGTAGGCGCGTTCGATGCCGAAGCGCTCGATGACGCCATCTTCGATCATGGCCTTGGCGCCTCCGAGGCCTTCCTCGGCGGGCTGGAAGAGCAGGCAGAGCGTGCCGGTCAGTTCGTCCTTGCGGTCGGCGATCAACGCGGCCGCACCGAGCAGGATCGCGACGTGACCGTCGTGGCCGCAGGCATGCATCTTGCCGTCGCTAGCGGATCGGTACGGGCTCTCGACCTCCTCGTGGATCGGCAACCCGTCCATATCGGCGCGGAGCATGACCGTGCGCCCGGGCTTGGAACCCCGCAGCACGCCGACCACGCCGGTTCCGCCGATGCCGGTCGCGACGTCGAATCCGAGGGCGCGCAGGCGCTCGGCGACGATGCCGGCGGTCCGGTGCTCTTCAAAACCCAGCTCCGGATGCCGGTGGAAGTCGCGGCGCAGCGCGACCACGTCATCTGAAAGACCGGGCGGGATCAGGATCGCGGCCATAAGGTGGACATTAGTAGCGGCCAGAACAACCCCTTCGCACCCCTCACCTCGCGGGATACATTTCGAGATGACCAAAGCCGAACTCTACGCCGACTACGGCTCGTACCATGCGGACCGCCGCAATCGCCTCTGCCATACCTTCGGCATACCGCTGATCGTCCTCGGCGTTTTGGGGCTGCTCGCGGGCGTTCGCCTCGGTCCGACCGATCTTGCGGTTCCGGTCGCCCTTGCGGTGCTGATCTACTACGCGACGGTCTCGCCGCGGGGCGCGCTGATCTCGTTCGTCCTCTTCGCACTGTTGTATGCGATCGCGATGCATTTCTCGTGGCAGCTGAGCTTAGGTGCGTTCGTGCTCGGCTGGGTCTTCCAACTGGTCGGCCATCGCATCGAAGGTAACAAGCCGAAGTTCCTCGAGAACTTGACCTACCTCGCGATCGGCCCGCTCTACTTCTTCGAAGAGAGCTACGTCGCCGTCACGGAGCGATTCGCGCGTGCACGTTGACGAGATGATCGCGTGCGCGGACTGCGGCAAGCAGTTATCGGCCACGTGCGGCAACTGCGGCGGTGTGGCGGAGCTCCCGTTCCGGCCGCGCGGCGATAAGCCGGTGTTCTGCCGCGACTGCTTCGGGTCGAAGCCGACCTTCCGGTAGCCGCGCGGCCGGAGAAAGAGAAGAGCCCGTCGCCGAGGCGACGGGCTCTTTCGTGTTCGATCCGGCGAACCGGGTCGATCTACCGACTAGCGGTAGCTGGGACGGCTCGAGAAGCAGTCGCGGCAGTAGACCGGCTTATCGCCACGGGGCTGGAACGGAACTTCCGCTACGCCGCCGCACTGGCTGCAGGTCGCCTTGAACATCTCACGGTTGCCGCCGCCGCCTGCGCCGCCGCCCGTACGGGCGCCGCCGCCGCCGCCGCCCTGGCCCGCTTTACGGGCTGCGCGACAATCGGTGCAACGGTTGGGCTTG
>JBEPVY010000040.1:0-17183 GCA_041690835.1 Vulcanimicrobiota bacterium
ACCGCGAGTTGGAACCTGGGATGACGGTGCGCGCCGCGTTCACGTTCCGCAACCAAGGCGGCGCCCCCGCGACCGGCGTGCGCGTGCGCTTCAACGTCCCCGAAGGCCTCGTCTATCTGGTCGGTTCCGGCGAACTGGACTCGACCGGCCTGGACGACGAATCCGGCAACTCCCCGCTCCTGGCCCGGGGTGGTGCACACATCGGCGAC
Source organism: Vulcanimicrobiota bacterium (assembly GCA_041690835.1). GTDB lineage: Bacteria > Vulcanimicrobiota > Vulcanimicrobiia > Vulcanimicrobiales > Vulcanimicrobiaceae > JALYSX01. Next base: position 210 of record JBEPVY010000040.1, read on the forward strand.
GTGATGCCGGGCGAAGAGCGCCGCATCGACATCGCCTACAGCGTGGCGGGCGCGATCGAGAACGGCTCGACCGTCGAACTGCAGGCCGCGGTCGCTTCGTTCGAAGTGCCGCCGGTCGGTTCGAACGTGGTGCGCCTGATCGCTCGGAGCCGTCCGCAACTCCACAACGTGCTCACCAACGTCCAGCTCGAAGCGCGCCACGACGCGACCCCGGGCAGCGAAGTCCAAGTCCTCGTGCGCGTGCACAACGCCGGCGAGTCCTCGGCCCACGACGTGGTCGTGGTCGCGCCGATCCCGCCGCACACCGCCTACGTGCCGAACTCGGTCCGGGTGAACGGCCGCGAAGTCGAGCGCGAACTGGGCACCGCCTTCGATCGTACGCACGCGCCGGTGATCGTCTCGAACCTGGCCGCGAGCGCCACCGCGACGCTGCTCTACCGCGCGCGCATCCTGGACCCGCTCCCCGACGGCACGTCGATCGTGGCGGCCGCCCAGGTCGCGTCGCAAGAGACGCCTTCGTTCTCGCTCGACCCGGTCTCGCTGACGGTCGTATCGCAGCCCGATTTCTCCGACGATCGCACGGCCTGGACGGTCGAGCCGTCGCACGACGTCGCGCCCGGCACGCGCGTGACCCTGAAGTTGATCGCGACCAACGTCGGCACGGCGCCGGCCGAGAGCGCGATCGCGACCCTGGAGCTTCCCGACGGCGTGATCCCGGTGCGCGGTGCGTCGCGCGTCGACGGCCGGCCGGTGCGCGAACGCAAGAAAGAAGCGCTCGCTTTCGACCTGGGCCGGATCGACAAACATGAATCGGTCGAACTGCAGTGCGAAGCCGTGATCGCCTCGCCGCTCGCGCACGGCGAGACCTTGCCGCTCGCGCTGGTGCTCGCGTGGGAACCGAAGCGCGGCGACGGCGCGCGCCGGTTCGAACGGAGCATCGTCGTCCGCTCCGAGCCCTACGCGCCGAAGCGCCGCAATCACGTCGCCCGTGCCGGAGCCGAGATCGTCCATCCCGGCGAAGAGGTCGAAGCGATCATCGCGGTCGCCAACGACGGGAGCGCGGCGCTCGCGGACGCACGCGTGCGCCTGCGCATCGATGCCGGATTGGAAGAAGTACGCGTCTTCGAGAAGAGCTCGCGCCTGCAGCTCGAGGACGACGCGATCGCGCTCGGGACGCTCGATGCATACGCGTCGCGTCGCCTCACGCTCCGCGCGCGCGTGAAATCGCCGCAAGCGGATCGTGGCGAACTCCGGATCGGTGCGACCCTGCACGGCCGCGAACTCGGCGAGATCTCGCTCGGCGAAGCCGCCTGGCGGATCGACTCGCATCCGGTCTTCTCGACCACGACCTCGCAGCTCGAACTCGCGACCGACGCGGTCCTCCGCCCGAATCAACTCGCAGACGCCTACGTGCGCGTGCGCAACGACGGCAGCGATACCGCGCATGCGGTGCGGGTACGGCTCTACATCTCGCCCGAGGCGCGCTTGGAGAGCGTCGACGGCGCGACCCGCGAACGCTCGAGCATCGCGTTCGGTGAGATCCCGCCCGGCGGCCGGGCCGAGGCGCGTCTCGGCCTGCGCCTGTTGCGCGGGCTCGCCAAGACCTATCCGGTCACCGTCGATGCGGTGCTGACGGCCGATGCGATGTTGCCGGTCCCGCTCGAACGGCTGACGATCGAGACGACCGCCGAGCCGGACTTCTCGGTCGGAGCGTTCCGCAGCGAACCGAGCGAGAGCGTCGACGTCGGCGAAGCGGTCGAATGGACGTTGCACGTACGCAACGGCGGCGACGGCCCCGCACGACGCGTACAGATCTCGCTCGAACAGCCCGCGTCGTTGATCTACGTGCCCAACTCGTGCACTGTCAACGATGTCCCGGTCCGGGATGTCGGCGCGCACTCGCCGCTGACGAGCGAACGCGGCATCGTCTTGAACGAAGTCGACCCCGGCATCGAAGCGACCATCTGTTGGCGCGACGTCGTGCACAACGGTCTGCCTGCGGGCGAAGCGATCGTCCGGATCGCGCGGATCGGCTACGACGGCGAACGCATCGACGAGATCGTCGCGCCGGACCTGCACGTGCGCGCAGTCCCGTCGTTCGCGAATACGATCCCCGGTCTGCCGTTCGGCGTGGATGGAATGCTCGGCCCGTCGTTCGGCGCCGGAAGCAATCGCGCGATCACGGGCGAACGCTACGTCGAACTCCCGAACGCCACCCCCGTCGGCGATATGCGGCCGATCGTGCAGAGCGCGTTTGCCGACGACCTTCCGGCCGCGATCGCGCTCGATGCCGGGCATCGCACCGGATCGCTCGTCGCGTTCACGCGCGAACGGCTGGCGCGCGCGTTACGGGTTCTGGACGAGGCGCAGGTCGATGGTCTGGTCGCGCATCTCTTCGCGCTGCGTGCGTTCTTCCCGGACGCGATCGGCGACGCGCGCGGCTCCGGGCTCGGCGCGCAGCGCGACGCATTGCGCGAGACGCTCGATCGGCTCTTCATCAAATTGCGGCTGCCGAACTACACGATCGCCGCGCGCGACCTGGAGACGCCGTCGTCGCGCGCGACCCTGAGCCGGTTCTTACACGAGAGCGTGCAGGCGCGCGGAACGCCCGCCGAACCGAGCGATGCGACGTTCGTGTTGCGCGGTGATCTGGATGCGACGACCCTGGCGGAAGCGGCCGAGGCGGTCACCGATGCGCCGCTCGCGAGTGGGGCGCCCTGGCACGCTCTTTCGTTGCTGCTCCCAAGCTCGACGCCGGAGGCCGCCGCGTATCGCGACGCGCTCGTCGATGCGTTCGAGGATCTGCGGGATGCCGAGCCGTCCGAGTTCCTGGATGCGTTGCAGCGATCGGTCGACCCGGCGCTGGACGGAGCACTGCTCTCGTTGCGGCACGCGTGTTCCTGATCGTTCTCCTGGCCCTGCTCGCGATCGGAATCGCGGTCGGCGCGTACGCGATCTTCGCGCCACGCCGTCCTGCGGTGGCGGTCGAGGCAGCGTCCACGCCGGTCGCAGCGTCGCGGTCGAGCGCTGCCTCCGAAGCGGAACGGGTGGATGCGGTCTTCGCGATGGGTGCACTCGACGGCGACGAGGCGACTCGCCGTCTGACCGAAGCGCTGGACGATCCGTCCGAGACGGTCGCCCTCGCCGCCGCCCACGCGCTCGCCACGAGCGGCCGCCAGGGCATGCTCCGCGCTTACGTGGACGCCCACCCCAGCGAGCGCACCACCCGCATCGCCGAAACCATCGACTGGATGCACACGAACTAGCCGCGATCGCGAGCGCGCCCCTTGCATCGCGAGCGCGCCAGCCTTGTCATCCCGAGCGTAGCGCGAAGCGCGTAGTCGAGGGACGCGCCGTAACACTGCCCTCGTGGCGTCCCTCGACTACGCTTCGCTACGCTCGGGATGACAAAGTGGCCACGCTCGGGATGACAAAGTGGCCATGCAACGATGACAGGCTGCCATGCCGCTACGTGCTGCGCTTGCGCCAGTATACTCCGGTCCAGTCGATCGTCTCGATCGGCTCGGTGATGTCGTGGGCGTCTCGGTAGTCGTGGACGGCCGCTTTGCAGGCCGGAATGATGCTGTAGTCGTCGACGATCAAGAAGCCGCCGGGCGAGAGCTTCGGATAGAGCGCCTCGAGCGCGTCAATCGTCGATGCGTACATGTCGCCGTCGAGCCGTACCACCGCGAACGCGTCGCATGCGATCGTCGGCAGCGTATCGGCGAACCAGCCTTCGAGGAAGACGACCCGATCGTCGAGCAGGTCGTAACGCCGGAAATTCTCGCGCACCTCGTCGACCGAGACGGCCAGTTCGTCGATCTCGAAGAGTCGATCGCCGACGTCGGTCGGATAGCGCGCTTCGTCCGGTGGCGGCAAGCCGCGAAACGAATCGGCCACCCACACTTTGCGCGTCGCATCGTCGTGCGCCGCCAAGATGGCGCGCATCAGGATGGTCGCGCCGCCGCGCCAAACGCCGCACTCGATCAGATCGCCCGGCACGTGCTCGGCGAGCGCCGTCTCGACGCAGTACTGGATGTTATCGAGGCGCTCCGCATTGAGCATCGTGTGCGCGCGGCGCGGCCAGAGCCGTTCCGGGACGAGTCGATCCTCACGCTGCGGATCGTAGATGTAATCCGCGAGCGTACGCTTGAGCAGATCCAGGTATGCGGCGCTCATCCTAGCTCCCACAGGCGCGCGACGTCGTCGAGTATCGCGCGCTGTTCGGTTCGTCCGGTGGGCCGCGGTGCGGGCGGCTCCAAGCGCATGTCGTAGGTGGATGCGAGCGCGACGTCATCGTCGGCGAAGCGTTCTGCGAAGCGTGCGACGTCGCTTGCGTCCAGGACGGCGAACGGCATGCCCGTCGGCACGGGCGCGGGTCGCGGTACATCCGGGTCGAGCTTGCGTTGCCACCATTCGATCCTCGCGACGGCCTGATCGAGGGTGCAGCGCGGATTGACCGTCCCGGTCGTGGGGACTTCGTGCGCCCCGAACGGCAGCCCGATCACGTCGAAGAAATCCACCGTGAGTGCCTGCGGGGAGTGCCCGCTGACATACGGCCGAACCGTCAGCGCTTCGGGTCCAAACGCGGCGGCGAACGGCGCGAGCAGGGCTGCGTAGTCGAATCGGAAGATCCAGCCATGGTGGTCGACGAACGCGCCGTCGCGCACGATCTGGTCGAGGAACGAGCCGAAGCCGACGATTCGGCCGTGTCGCGTCAACTCGGCGTAGAGCGACTCCGCGTAGGAAACGCGTTCGCGCAGATAGACGATCACGCGCGTCTCGACTCCGGCCGCGCGGAGCGCGGCGGCGAACGCGCCGAGCGCTTCCGGGTGCGCGTGTGCGTACTCGAAGTCCTCGGAGCTGACGACGCTCGGGCGTGGATCCGCGCCGATCTCGGGGATCAGGTCTGCAAGCGTTCCGAGTGACGGGTCGAAGCGCTCGTCCTCGCTCAGCTCCCACGCGAGGTTGTGCTGGCCATCCAGGATGCGCCCGGCCGCCGGATAGGCGATCCGGCGTGCGACGGCCGCCTCGCCGGATGCGAAGACGGCTTGGAGCGCGCACGTCCCGGTCTTATGCGTGCCGATATGGAGAAAACAGCGGGTCATGCGGGCCTTTATTTGGGAAGCGCGACGATGTCGTAGATCTCGCGGTTGTACTGTTGCAGCGAGATGTAGCGTTGGGGCCCGGTCCGCAGGTTCGCGATCGTGATGCCACACCAGCCGACCGGGGTCCCGGGATCGCCGGTGCTGCCGAAGGTATTGAGCGGCCCTTCGCGTCCGATGCTGCTCCCGATGGCGACCGTCTCGTCATCCAAGAAGCACAGCCCGCGCGCGTACCCGTTGACACGCCACGGGAATCGACCGGCCGACGAGACCAGGCTCCCCGTCTGGGACTCCAGGCAGTAGATTTCCCCGCCGTGTGACATCGCCGAATGCGGATGATACAGGCCCTCGAACCCAGGCACGGTCGCCTTGGCCTCGAGATCGTAGACGTAGCCGTCGAACGCCGAATCGAAGCGCTCACCCTCCTTCGGCCCGAACGCGGAGCAGAGCATCCGGCCGTCGGCGAGCGAGAACGCATTGACGTGTTGGCTATCCTCGACCCCGATGGTCGGGGTCCACAGGACGCCTTCGAAGCGGGCGCCCGTCGCACCGAGCTTGAGTTTGACGATGGTGTCGTTCGTGGTCGAGACGGCGTAGAGCGTGCCGCCGCGCAGGCCGATCGAGTGGATGTCGCCGGTCGTCGGTAGCCGGAAGGTGGCCACGCAGTCGAGGGTCTTCGGGTCGTAGAGCGCCACGTGCGACCCGCCGCCGTGGAAAGCGGAGTACAGGATGCCGGCGTTGACTGCGAGACCCGTCGCCGAAAAGGAGCCGGCCGGCGGCGGAATGCCGCGGGTCGCGCCCGTCTCGAGATCGATCTCCACCAAGCCGGCCTCTGCGCCGGGCCGATGATTGCACAGGGAGACCGCCAAGCGCATCGTCGTACCGTCCTTCATCCGGCTCGACATTCTCCCAAACCGTCGGAACCCCGCCGTTCGAGAATTCGGCCCGTCGAGCCGATACTATAGGGTGCGCGAGCAGACAACAAGAACGGTAGGCGTATGGCTGGCACCTCGTTAACGGGTATTTTTGCGCCTGGCGCTCCGGCTTTGGCCGAATCGCTGCGCACCCTGGTCCTCACTCCGCAACGTGCGGTCGCTCCCGGCGAGGTCATTCGCACCGAATTCGCCTTTTCGAACCTGGGCGGCGCCCCGGCTACCGGCGTGCGCGTCCGATTCGCGCTCCCGCAGGGCGTCTCGCACGTCGCCGGCGAGGATCTGGTCGACGACCGGCCGCTCGCGGACGGCGAGACCTTCGTGGACGCCGGCGGTGCCGACGTCGGCGATCTCGAGCCGGGCTCCCAGCGCAAGGTCGCGTGCAGCGTGCGCGTCCACGACACCATCGAAGACGGCACCGAGCTGATCTTCCAAGTCGCCTTGGTGACCGCCGAGACGCCGCTGGTCGCATCCAATATCGAGCGCCTGACGGTCCGTAGCAGACCCGTGCTGGAGAGCGCCCAGACGCTGCTCACGCTCTCGGCGCCGGACTCGCCCAAGCCCGACAACGTCGCGACCGTGCGCGCCACCATCGTCAACACCGGATCGTCTTCCGCGCGCGACGTGGTCGCGATGCTGCCGGTGCCGGAACACACCCGCTACGTGCCGCGCAGTTCGCGCATCGCCGGTCGTCTGCTCGCCGGCGTCGAGGGCGAGGCCTTCGACTACGATGCGGGTACGATCGTCGCCGAACGTCTCGCGCCGGGCCAGTCGGTCGTGGTCGAGTATCACGTCGTCATCGAAGCGCCTTTGCCGGACGGCACGCGCATCCGCGCGGTCGGCACGGTCGGTTCGCGCGAGTGCGCCGAGTTCGACCTCGCGTCGGCCGAGATCGTCGTGCAGTCGCCGGTCGATTTCGACAACGACGAGAGCACCCTCCGGCTCTTCTGTGACGACGTCGTCACGCCGGGCATGCGCATCCCGATCGCGTTGCGCGCGACCAACGCCGGCACGGGCGACGCCGAACACGTGGCGATCGCGTTCGATCTGCCGCGCGGCCTGGTCTTCGCGCCCGGCTCCGCGCACGTCGATGGCCAGCCGGTCGGAGACGATGCGGTCGCCGCGACCACCTTCAGCATCGGTGCGCTTGCGGCCGGCCGCACGGTCGAAGTCGGCTTCGCCGCGACCACCGCCGTTCCCGAAGGCGACGACGATGCGTTGCCCGTCTCCGCAACGCTGCGTTGGAAGGGCGGCTCGCGCGCGTTCGCGCGCACCCTGCACGTCCGCGTCGCACCGCGCTTCAATCGCGCGCGCAACTACATCGAAGCCGATCGCGGCATCGCGCACGCGCGCGAAGACGTGCGCTTCACCGTCCACGTCTACAACGACGGAACCGCGCCGGAACGGAACGTGCGCCTGCGCGTGATCCCGGGCGCGTATCTCGAGAACGTGCGCATCTCCGAATCGCCCGACGAGCCGATGTCCTACGCCGGTCCGCTCGATCTCGGCATCGTCCATCCGCATGCGGAACGCACTTTCACCGCGCTCGCGCAGATCGCGTCGCCGGTCCCGGATCGTTCGCAGCTAGCGCTCGGCGCGGTGCTCGAACACGAAGGGGGTTCGATCGACGTCGGTACCGCCAACGTGATCGTCCGTTCGCGTCCGCAGATCGCGCGCGAGAGCGTCGCCTGGGAGCTCGCCAGTGGCGAAGCGCTCCGCCCGCAGAAGTCGATCGATCTGATCGTGCGCTTCGTCAACGAAGGTTCCGACGTGCTGCGCGACGCGCGCCTGGCGTTGCAGTTGCCGCCGGATCTCGTGATCGAACGGGCCGTCGAAGCCCGTCGCGAACGCGACGGCCTGGCGTTCGGCGACGTCCCGGCGCACGCGACCCACGAAGCCCGCATCACCCTGCGCCTGCTCCACCCGGTCAAGCCGGCCGCGCGCCTGACGCTCGAAGGCTGGCTGCACGGCAAGAGCATCAGCCCGGTCCAGATGACGCCGCTCGACGTGCCGACCTACGCCGAGTCGAAGTTCGACGCGGCCGCGATCCACGTAGCGCCGACCGAGTCGGTGAACGCCGGCGATCGCGTGCTTTACGAGATGGCCCTGCGCAACGATGGCGACGGCCCGGCCGATCGCCTGATGGTGCGCGTCGTACCGACCAATCTCGCGGTCTACGTGCCGGGCAGCACGACCTTGAACGGCATGGCCATCGCGGACGACGCGGGCGCCTCGCAGCTGTGGTCGCAGCGCGGGCTCGCACTCGCCGACGTGACGCCGGGCGTCGACCTGCGCGTGCGTTGGGAGATGATCGTGATGTCTCCGCTCGCGGCCGGTACGCCGATCGATGCGCGTGCGGTGCTGGAGTGGGACGAAGGCAACACGCTGGCGATCGCCGCTCCGACCCTCAAAGTGCTCGCGCAGCCGTCGATGGGCGAGACCTCGGCCGGCACCCCGATCTCGATCGCGCGGACGTTCCCGAGTTCGCTCCCCGTCTACGACGCCGCTCCGCCGGTCGAAGAGGCGAAGACCGAACTCCCGCCGCTGCGGACCACCACGCCGGACGCGCTCTCCGACGTGATCGCGCGCGCGCAGGCCTCGCTCGATGTTCCGACTGCGACGCCTGCCGGCGCGACGACGGTCGACGGACCGATCGCGTACCTGGATCTCTCGCACGACGTTCTCGCGCAACGTCTCGCGATGTTGGATAAGGCGGACGCCGGCGGGCTGATCCGGCATCTGTTCGCCGTTCGCGCGTTGACGCTCGCCGCGGATGCGTTCGGCGGCCCGCTCGACAAGTTCTTCGTACGTCTGCGCATGCCGCGCCTGACGGTGAGCGCCAAGGATCTGGAAGATCGCGAGAGCCGCGAAGCGCTCCACGATCTGCTCGCCGCGACCATCGAGCATCCCCCGGTCGCCGATGGCGCGCCGATCGGCGATACCGTTCGCCTGCAGGGTCCGCTCGATCTCGAAACACTGCGCGCGCTTCAAGGCGCGCTCGAGACCTCCGCGCTCGGCGACGTGACGCCGTGGTTGATCGGCGCGCGTTTGATGGGCACGACGATCGTCCGCGAAGGCTCGCGATCGGAACTGCTCGGCGCATACCGCGACGAGTTGATCGGCGTGTTCTCGCGTCTGTCCGAACTGCCGATGCCCGAGTTCCATCGGGTGTTGACCTCGAGCGTCAATCGCCCGCTTGACGAAGCCCTGGCTGCCGCGGTCGACGCGCTTCGCGCCGCCTCGCATCTCGTTGTCGAGTAGTTGGCCGCTCGTCTTCGTCGTCGCGCTGGTCGCGGGAGCAGCGCTTTTCGGCGTCGGCACCGCGCTCGTGCGATCGAGCGAGCCGCGCGCGATCACCTGGACGCGCGCGATTCTCGGCGACGACACGCCGGTCGGTGACGACGAACGCCGCGACATGCTCGAACGCCTGCGCCTGATCGACGCCCCGTGGGCGCGGGAAGCGCTGGCCCTGGCCGAAACCGAAGAACGTCGTCGATGATCGTCCATCTGCACGCCGGAACGCATAAGACCGGCACGACTGCGATCCAGGTCTTTCTGTCTCGACAGCGCGCGCTCTTGGCGGAGCGTGGGTTGTACGTGCCCGAGGCCGGACTCACCGACGGCGGTCACCACAACATCGCCTACGAACTGGGCGGTCATATGGTGGATCCGCATGCGGGCGGGCTCGAGCGCCTGGTCGAGGAGCTGCGCGAACGCGCGCCCGAACTGGCCTGCCTTTCCTCGGAAAATTTCTACCCGCTCTCGTCCAAGCCGGGTGCGCTCGAACGACTGCGCGACGCGCTTGCCGGGATCGGCGCCGAGGTCCGGCCGCTGCTCTTCTTCCGGCCCCAAGCGATGCTGCTCGAAGCGCTCTACAGCGAGTTCGTGAAGCACGGCATGCGCGAGCCGTTCGATGTCGTCTTCGACGAAGCCCTCGACCGCGGATCGCTCTCCTACAACGAGGCGATCTACGACCTGGAGTACGATCGCGTCGCGGCGACGTTCGCTCGCGTGTTCGGTCGCGGGGCGACCACCGTGCTCGCCTATTCCGGTGCGGGCGGAGCGGAGCAGATCATCGCGACCTTTCTGTCGGTCGTGCTCGCGGGCTGCGAGGACTTGAACCTCACTCGGCTCGGCGCGTGGGAGCGTTTCAATCTCTCGATCGGCTTCCGCAGCGTTGCATCGACGCTGGCCGCCAATCGCGGCGACGAGGGCGGCGCGTTCGAGGACGTCCTCGACGAGATGATGCGCGACAAGGTCGAGCCTATCGACGTGCTGCTACGCCCGCACGGGCGGTACTGGGATGGAAAGTTCGAACCGCTCTCGGTCGACGATCTGGCCCGCCTATACTCGCGCTTCGGCGACGGTAACCGCATGCTACGCGCGACGTACGGCGCGGACGTCCCGGTCTGCAAACCGAGCCGCTTGTTCGACGAGGTCCGCTCCCGCCGCTAGGACGTCGCGATCGCACGCTTCACGAACGCCAGGAGTTCGTCGACGGATTCTTCGACCGTGCGATCGCGCGTCTCGATCGTGATGTCCGCATCGGCCGGGGCCTCGTACGGCGCGGAGACGCCGGTGAAGTTCCGGACCTCTCCCGAACGCGCGCGAGCGTAGAGCCCTTTGGTGTCGCGAGATTCACACGTCGCGACGTCCGTCGCGATGTAGACCTCTTTGAAATCGGCACCGCAGGCGCGACGTGCCAACTCGCGATCGGCCTCCATCGGCGAGATGAACGCGACGATCGCGATCGTCCCGGCCTCCGCGAAGAGGGCGGCGACTTCGGCGACCCGGCGCAAGTTTTCGGAGCGGTCGGCAGGCGCGAACCCGAGGTCGCTATTCAAGCCCGCCCGCACGTTGTCGCCGTCGAGCACGAACGCGCTGTGCCCGGTGGCGAAGAGCTTTCGTTCTAGTGCCATCGCGATCGTCGACTTGCCGGCACCGGAGAGACCGGTCATCCAGATCACGGCGGAGCGGTGACCGTGAACCGACTCGCGCTCGCCGCGCGTGACCAGATGTCCGCTCGGATGGAGGTTGGTCGCTCGCGATGCGACGCTCTGCACGAACCCGCCGCCGACGACGTCGGCGTCGCGCAGCAACACCAGGCGCGAGGTCGCGGGCAAGTCCGTCTGGGTATCGAGCGGGAGCAACACGCGTCCGCGCAGGTCGAGCTCGACCATGGCGTATTGCGGCACCTCGCCTTCGGCGATGTCGGCAAGGGACGCGGTGTCGAGGGCCTCGCCGATCGCCGCGACGCGCACGCGCGCGACGGTAGGCCCGAACTGCGCGAGCAGATATTCGCCGACGATCGGGGGTGCGGTCGAGAGCCAGAAGCAGACGGTCCGGAAGCCGTAGTCGAGCGGCGGCGCGGTATCGAGGTGCGCGACCACATCGCCACGATCGACGAAGATCGGTTCGACGAACGAGATGCCGATCGACTCGCCGACGTGCGCGTCGTCGCGGGCGGGCGCGTTCCAGCGCTCGACCGTGCGGACGGTCGCGTTCGCGCCGGACGGTAAGAGCGCGATCCGATCGCCGACGGCGATGCGCCCGCTCTCGATCCGCCCGACCGCGATCCGGCGGTCCTCGAGACGATAGACGTCCTGCACGCGCATCCGGAGGGGTCCGCCGGCCGGCGTCTCGAGGTTCTCGAACGATTCCAACATCTCGATCAGGGTCGGGCCGTCGTACCAGGGCGCGCGAGTCGAGCGATTCACGAGATTGTCACCGTCGCGAGCCGAGATCGGAATGGTCGCGCGCGCGCTCAAGCCGAGGCCCTCGAGCAGCACGCGTGCACCCTCGGCGAGCCGCTCGAAGGTCGCGCGGTCGAAGTCGACCGCATCGAGTTTGTTGATCACGATCGCGAGTTGGCGCAGGCCGAGCAGGCGCGCGAGATGGGCGTGACGCCGCGTCTGCTCGCCGATCCCCTCGATCGCGTCGACGACCAGGACAGCCGCGTCCGCTTCGGACGCGCCGCTCAACATGTTGCGCACGAACTCGCGATGGCCGGGCGCGTCGATGATGGCGTACCGGCGGCCCTTCCAGGTGAACCAGACGCGGGTCGTGTCGATGGTGACGGCCTGATCGCGCTCGGCCTGGAGGGCGTCGAGCACGAACGACCATTCGAGCGGCACGCCGCGGCGCTTGCTGACGGCTTCGAGTTCGGCGAGCTTCCCGTCGGGAAGACTGTCGGTGTCGTGGAGCAGGCGGCCGATGGTGGTCGACTTGCCGTGATCGACGTGGCCGAGGACGGCTACGCGCAAGGAGCGATCCATTACATGTACCCCGAGGTGCGCAGGCGTTCGAACGAGTCTTCCGAGTCGTGATCCATCACGCGCCCGGCTCGTTCCGGTTCGCGCGTCGTCTCGAGCTCCGCGATGATCTCGCCGATGGTCGAGGCGTTGCTCGCGATCGGGACGGTGATGTTCTTCTCACCGAGCGAGCGATAGCGCTTGCCGTCGCGCGCGAAGTAGAGATCGCAGAACGGGATGTTCTCGCGCTCGTGATACCGCCAGATGTCCACTTCGGTCCAGTGGAGCAGGGGATGGATCCGCAGGTGCGTCCCTTCCGGGACGTCGGTCGCGTAGTGGTTCCAGAACTCCGAGGGCTGATTGCGGACGTCCCAATCGCTGCCGAACGAGCGCGGGCTGAAGACGCGCTCCTTGGCGCGGGTGGCCTGTTCGTCCCGCCGGATGCCGACCAGCACGCCCTTGTAGCCGCCGTGCGCGATCAGGTTCTTGAGGCCCTCGGTCTTGCGCGCCGCGGCCCGCGAGGCGGGCGGCAGCGTCTGATCGACGCTCGCTTCGGGCGGGCACAGCTCGATCCGCAGGTCGAGATTCCACTGCGCCGCGATCTCGTCCCGGAATGCATACACCTCCGGCAGCTCCATCTCGGTTTCGAGCTGCACGACCGGGAACGGCACGCTTCCGAAGAAGGCCTTGCGCGCGAGCCATAGGAGAGCGGTGCTGTCTTTCCCGATCGACCAGAGCATGGCGAGCGGTGTGACGCATCGGCGTGCCTCGCGGAGGATATAGACGGAGCGAGCTTCGAGCTCGTCGAGATCGGCATCGTGAGACATGGAACGCAGGTTCGCGCCCGTCCTTCGGCCGCCTTGCGAAGGCTTAACCACAATTAATGCGGAACCCAGAGGCGCTGATGAGGGACCCTCTTTTCGCGTGAACCAGTATTTCAAGACGATCTACCGGTACCGCTGGCTGATCTACGAACTGGTGCTGCGCAACCTCCGTCTCCGGTATCGCGGCTCACTTCTCGGCTTCACCTGGACCCTCGCCAATCCGCTGCTGTTCATGGGCGTCTATACGCTCGTATTCTCGTTCATCCTCAAGAACGGGATCCACAATTTCCCGCTCTACCTGCTCGCCGGCATCGTGCCCTGGAACTGGTTCGCGACCGGCCTGACGCAGGGCGCGACCTCGATCTTGGACGGCCGACTCTACGTCGGCAAGACGCTCTTCCCGTCCGAGGTCCTGGTCGTGGTGCCGGTCCTGACCAATGGCGTGAACTTCGCGCTCTCGGTACCGTTCATCCTCATCATCGGCCTGTTCATGCACGCGCACTTCGGATGGTCGTTGCTGATGCTGCCGGCGGTCGCGCTCATCTTGCTGATGTTGGTCCAGGGACTCGCGACGATCTTCGCGACCATCAACGTCTTCTACCGCGACGTGAACGAGTTGCTGACCTATGCTGTCACCGCCTTGATGTTCCTGACGCCGATCTTCTATACGAAGTCTCTGGTCGAGCAACACGCGCCCCAACTGGCGCCGATCCTGGCCCTCAACCCCCTGTCCGGCATCGTCGGCGCGTTTCAGTCGATCCTGTACGCTGGAACGATGCCGGACATGAAGGGTCTCGGGTTCGCCGCCGTCGCCGCGTTCGTGCTGCTGGCGGTGGGGCAATGGCTCTTCGAGCGCTACCGCGAATCGTTCAGCGAGTTTCTATGAATCCGGCCATCCAGGTCACGGGCGTCGGCAAACGCTTCAAGCTTCCGAACATCCCGAAGAATGCGACCGTCAAGGACTTCGTCATCCGCACCATCCGGCGCGCGCCGGGCGGACCGGTCGTCGACGCGCTCAAGGACGTGAACTTCACCGTGGAGCGCGGCTCGATGCTCGGCTTGATCGGGCGGAACGGCTCCGGTAAGACGACCATGATGCGCATCCTCGCCGGGATTTTGCAACCCGACGACGGCAAGGTCGAGGTCGTCGGAACGGTCGCGCCGCTGTTCGCGCTCGGTACCGGATTCCATCCGGATCTGACCGGCCGCGAAAGCGCGCGGATCGAACTGCTCGCGCTCGGGGCGAGCCGCGCCGAGGTCGACCGGCTCTTGCCGCGCATCTTCACCTTCTCCGAGGTCGGCGAGTTCGCCGACGCTCCGATCCGCGCGTACTCGGCCGGGATGTCGATGCGCCTGGCGTTCTCGATCGCGATGACGGTCGACCCCGACGTGCTCTTGCTCGACGAAGTGCTCGCCGTCGGCGACGAGTCGTTCGCACGCAAATGCCTGACCGCGATCGAAGACTTCCGTCACCGCGGCAAGACGATCGTGATTGTCACGCACGACGGCTCGAAGATCGAAGAGTGGTGCGACTCGGCCGTCTGGCTCGACGCCGGTGCCGTCGCCGGGTACGGCGATCCGCATTCGGTCGTCGCCGCCTATCGTAGCCTATCTGCGGAAGAAACCTAGAACCCGGTCGGAGAAGCGCTTGAGCGTCCAGTAGGGACCGCTTTGGACCGCGTCGATCAGCGTCGCCAATCTCTGGCTCTCGGCCTCGCTCGCATCCGAGAACGCGTCCATCTGGAGCACCAGGCGCGTCTGCATGACGTCGTACTCTTCGCGGATCGAGTTCGCTTTACGCTCGCTCCGCCCGAGTTCCTCGGAGAGCCGGCCCATCTCGACGACGCGCTCGTCGGCCAGCTTCCGTAGGATTTCGAGGTCCTCGCCGGCCGCGGCTTCGCGCTCGTCCGCACGGGCGACGTGCGCGCGCAGATCGCGCGAGAGCATCTCGTACCGCTCGCGCTCGTCTTCCAGCTTCTCGTCGATCTCCGTCAACGCACCGAGGATCGTGTCGCGTTCCGCTCCGATCCGTTCGAGTTCGGCCCACGTCTCGAAGACCTCGGTCTCAAGCCCTTCGTTGATGTGCTGCATCTCGGCGAGCAGCGCGGCGCCTTCGGAGCGCGCAGACATCTGCCGTTCGAGATCATGGATGGCGGCGCGGTTCGAGAGGTCCCGCGCTTCGAGCGCCTCGATCGTGCCGTAGCTGACGGCATCCCGGTCTTGAAGTTCCGCGATGCTATCGACGAAGGAGGACGCACGCGCCTCGAGCGCCGCGATGGTCGAGAGACTCGCCGCGAGTTGCCGCTCCAGCGTTTCGTCGGCACTCCGATCCGATAGAGCCGCATCGCGTTCGACGACCAGTGCGTTACGCTGCCGCGTGACCGCCTCAAGCTCGTCGCGGGTCTCGCGGTACTGCCGCAGAGCGTTTTCGCCGAGCGCGATGTGCTCGTCCCGGTTGGCCGTCATCCCGGCGAGTTGACGCTCGAGATTCGCGGTCTTCGCGACGACCGCATCGTGTTGGACGATCGCTTCGTCGAGCGCCCGTCGCAGCCCGTCGATCAGCTGACGCTGGCGTGCGTCGCCCTCGCCGGTCCGTGCGGCGCGCACCCGCTCGAGTTCGCGTTCGCGTTGCGAGAGCGCTTGATTGGTCTGTACCAGCTCGTTGCTGACGAGCAAGAAGCGCTTGGAGATGGCGCGATACTTGGCTTCGTTCGAGAGAGGCGTGGCGCGCACCACGAACGAGAGCGTCTCGCTTTCCGGATCGGCCTCGACTTCCGCGATCGCATCGGCCGGCGCGTCCGCATGGACGAGAGGCGCGATGACGCGCTCCATCCGTTCGATCCGGAAGCCTGCGTGGACGAAGAGCTCTTCGAGGCTCTTGGCATTGAACAGGCGCGATCGGGTTTGCTCGAACGGGTCGGAGAAGGTCCCGGAGAAGAGCGCGAGACGGATCGAGCCGTGGGCCCCGTTCCGGACCGACGCTACCAAGGCGCCGCCTTCGTCGAGCAGCGCGCGACATTCGTCGAGCACCCGAAGCGGTTCGCGAAGCTGACCGAGGACGTCGGCCACGACGATGGCGTCGAAGGTCCGATCGCCGACGATCTCGGCGATCGGCGCGGAGTCGATGTCTGCGACGAAAGCGTGGGCGCAGAAGCGGCGCGCTTCCTCGACGGCGAGCGGGTCGCGGTCGATGCCGACGATGTCGCACTGGCGGTTCGCGAGCGCGCGCGCGATCGCGCCTGCGCCGCATCCGATGTCCAGGACGCGCTTGCGCTCGCCGACGAGTTGAAC
Organism: Vulcanimicrobiota bacterium; assembly: GCA_041690835.1. Lineage (GTDB taxonomy): Bacteria > Vulcanimicrobiota > Vulcanimicrobiia > Vulcanimicrobiales > Vulcanimicrobiaceae > JALYSX01. The sequence continues at coordinate 16,613 of JBEPVY010000040.1, forward strand.
CACCATCGCACCGGCGTCCGAAGGGAGGTCTTCGTGGTGGAACTCGGTGGGCGGTGCCGGGCGGTTCGGTTCGGCGTCGGGTTGCCCGAATTGCAAGAGGGCCTCCCTTAACGACACTACAAAAGGTTTGGCTAGCCGTCTGATTCAAACCAACGGGTGGGCAGCCCTTGCCTAGCGAGCGCTTTTTTGCGGGATGAGTAATTTGGATCAGGAACCGATCGATGCCGCGCTCAAGCGCCTGGCCGACGAGCGTCGCCGACTCGAGAGTCTGCGGGCGGACTATGCCGTGATCGTCCGGAGCCGGTTTCACGCGCTCCGAATGTTCTGGATCTCGCTCAAAGCCCTGTTCGGGATTTCCCGCCCGAGCGACCGGTACGCGGCCTGGAGCCCCGGGATGGCGGTCTCGTTCGAGCCCCAGCCCCTGCCGGTTTTCGAGCGCGCGCTCCCGGCGGAGCGCCGCCTCCTGGAGGCGTGGGCCTCGCGAGCGCTTTCGAGCACGGGCGAGCCGATGGTGACGGTGGTCATCCCGGTCTACAACGAGATCGGCGTGACCGTTCGCTGCCTGCAATCG
>JBEPVY010000041.1:0-16600 GCA_041690835.1 Vulcanimicrobiota bacterium
ATCCTCCAGATCCGCTCCTCTTCGTCGTGGTCGTCGACCAGTTTCATGCCGGGCGCGTCTCGCCGCGCGCGTAGCGCGTCCATCAGCTTACGCGCCTTCGCGTCGGCTTCGTCCTTGGTATCGCCGCCGAACTCGACGATCAGCCACGCATGCCCATCCGGAAACATCGCGCGCCCGGCCGTCGACATGCCCTTATCGTGCATGTAGGCGAACATGCTCTCGTCCAGCCCTTCGAGCGCGATCGGCCCGAAGGTATTGCAGAACGGAACGTGGTCGGCGGCGGTCGCGATGCCCGGATATGCCAGCAACAGCAGCGTCCGGCAGGGCGGCGAATGGACCAGCCGGAGGGTCGCTTCGAGCACCAGCACGCACGTGCTCTCCGTTCCGACCAGCGCACGAGCCACGTTGAAACCGTTCTCCGGCAGCAGATGCTGCAGCCCGTAGCCCGAGACCAAGCGCGGGATCTTCGGAAAGCGCGCGCGGATGCGGTCGGCGTACTCGTCGCGGATATCTTTGAGCGCCGCGTAGATCTCGCCGCGTCGGCCGCCTTCGCGGATGATCTGTGCGAGTTCGTCTTCGCCGGTGGCACCGACCCGCAGCCGCAACCCGTCGTAGGTCAGGATCTCCAGCTCCTCGACGTTCGCATCCGTCTTGCCGGCCATCTGCGCGTGCATCCCGCACGAGTTGTTGCCGATCATTCCACCCAGCGTGTTGCGATTGTGCGTGGCCGGATCGGGGCCGAAGGTCAGGCCGTGCGTCTCTGCCAGGTCGCGCAGGTCGTCGAGCACGCAGCCGGGTTCGACCGTGGCACGTTTCCCGTCGAAGTCGATGCCCACCACGCCGTGCATGTATTTGGAAAAGTCGAAACAGACCGCCGCGTTGCACGAACTCCCCGCCAGGTCTGTGCCTCCGCCGCGCCCGTAGATCGGCACGTCATGCCGCGCGCAGACCGCGACCGCCGCCTCCACGTCGCGTGCGTCGCGTGGAAGCACCACTGCGATCGGCACCTGCCGATAGTTGGATGCATCCGTCGCATAGAGCGCGCGACTACCGTCGTCGGACCGCACCTCGCCGCGCACGACCGCGCGCAACTCGCTCTCGAGCGCCCCGATGTCAGCAAGCATAACGTTCCGCATCCTGCTCGCGCAGTTCGAGGCCGATACCCGGGCGGGTCAGATCGGGCGAGAGCGCACCGTTCCGCGGCGCCTCCGCACCCTCGAAGAACATCCGCTCGATCCGCGCGTGATCGAAGAAGTACTCCATGTGCCGCAGCGAAGCCATCGCCGCGCCGGCGTGCAGGTGCAGGTGCGGAGCGCAGTGGGTCGAGAGCGGCATGCCGTTCGTACGGCACAGCCCGTCGACCGCGAGCAACCCGGTGAAGCCCCCGCAGCGCGTCGCGTCGGCCTGCAACACGTCGACCGCGCCGCACTCGAGCATCCGCGCGAAATGGTCCAAGCCGTAGCCATACTCTCCCGATGCGATCTCCATGCCGACCGGCGAACCTGCCCGCACCTCCGCCAGGCCGGGGAAATCCTGATGGTAGACCGGCTCTTCGAACCAGCTCACTGCGGATTCGGCGAATTCGAGGGCGAACGCCGCCGCCTGCTTGCGCGCGTAGGCGCCGTTCGCATCGACGTACAACTCGGCATCGCCGATCGCGTCACGCGCCGCTCGGACGCGAGCCGCATCCGCGTCGGGATCGCGTCCGACCTTCATCTTCACCCGCGGTATCCCGTCTCGTACCCAGCCGCCCAGCTGCTCGCGCAACTTCGGTACGTCGTACGAGGTGAAGCCGCCGCTGCCATAGACCGGCACCTCGCGCCGCGCCATGCCGAGCAACCCGCAGAGCGGCGCGCCCAGCAGCTTCGCGCGCAGGTCCCACAAGGCGATATCGACCGCCGAGATCGCCATCGAGGCGATTCCGTCGCGGCCCAGATTCCGGACACGTGCGCCCATCGCCATCCACGTCTTGGTCGTATCGCCGGCGTCGCTCCCGACCACCACGTCGTGCAAGGTCTCGCGCACCAGCGTTGCGGTCGCGCCGTCGGCGTACGAATAGCCGATCCCGTACGCGTCGCCGGCTTCGACCCGCACGAAGACCATGGTGGTCGCGTCCCACACGATCGTTCCGTCGGATTCGGAACCGCCCTCGGTCGGAACGCGGAAGGTCCGCACGGTGAGCGAACGGACCGGAACGTCCAGGCGCGACGCCGTCACCGCGGCGCTCACGAGCCGGACTGCGGCAGCACACCTGCAAGAACGCTCTTGATACTCTCCTTGACGACGCTCGCGCCGTCCGGATCGCCCTTGCGCAGGGCCGAGAACAGATGGTGCGCCTGCTCGAGCGTGATGTGCGGCGGAAGTTGCGCGATGTTCGGGTCGACCACCGCATCGACCACGACGGGCCGCTCCGAGGCAAGCGCACGATCCCATGCATCCGCGATGTCTTCCGTCTTCTCGATGCGGATGCCGGTCAGGCCGATCGACTCGGCATATCGCGCGTAGTTGAACGCCGGCAGATCCTGCGAGGCTTCGTACTTGGGATTACCGGATTCGATCCGCATCTCCCAGGTGACCTGATTGAGATCGCTGTTGTTGAGCACCAGGAAGATCAGATGCGGATCGCTCCACGTCTTCCAGTATTTCGCGACCGTCAGCAGCTCGGCGCTCCCGTTCATCTGCATCGCGCCGTCGCCGGTGCAGGCGACCACCGTCCGGTCCGGATACGCGAACTTCGCCGAGATCGCATACGGCACCGCGCCGCCCATCGTCGCCAGGCTTCCCGAGAGCGAGGCCTTCATGCCGCGCTGCATCTGCACGTTCCGCGCGAACCAGTTCGTGGCCGTACCGGCATCACCGGTGACGATCGCATTGGCCGGCAAACGCTTCGAGAGTTCGACGAAGACCAGTTGCGGATTGACCTGATCGCCGGTCACCTGCGAGCGGGCCGCCTCGTCCTCGTCCCAGGCCTTTCGGTGTTCGGCGATCTTGTCGCGCCACGTCGTGCTCGTCTTCTGCTCGAGCAGGGGTAGCAACGCCGCCAGCGTCGCCCGACTATCGCCGATCAGATTCACCTCGGTCGGGAATCGCAGACCGATGTTGCGTCCGTCGATATCGATCTGGACGCCGCGCGCGTGCCCTTCCTTCGGGAGGAACTCGGCATACGGATAGCACGTCCCGACCATCAGCAGCGTGTCGCACCCGTTCATCATCTCGCTGCTCGGTTTCGTCCCGAGCAGCCCGAGCGTGCCCGTCACCCACGGCAGATCGTCCGGCAGCACCGCCTTACCGAGCAACGCTTTAGCGGCGCCCGCGCCGAGCCGGTCGGCGACCGCGATCACCTCGTCGGTCGCATCCTTCGCGCCCTGTCCGACCAGCAGCGCGACCCGCTTGCCCGCGTTGAGCAGGTCGGCGGCGCGCCGTAGGTCCGCATCGGCCGGCACCACCACCGGCGCCGAATAGCCGACGCTGCTGTGCGCGGTGTTGTGCTTGTGCGGCGGCTTCGGCACCGCCTTCATCTCTTGCACGTCCTTCGGCACGACAATGCAGGCGACGCCGCGCGTCGACGCGGCCACCCGCATCGCGCGATCGATCGCATGCCGCATGGCGGTCGGCGACGTCACCGTGGTGACGTACTCCGCTACGTCCTGCAGCAGCACTTGCAGATCCACTTCCTGTTGATACGACGCGCCGAGCGCGCTGGTAGCCGCCTGACCGACGATCGCCACGACCGGCGTGTGATCCATCTTCGCGTCGTAGAGGCCGTTGAGCAGATGGATGCCGCCCGGTCCCGAGGTCGCCAGACACACGCCCGTCTGCCCCGTGAACTTCGCGTGCGCGCACGCCATGAACGCCGCCATCTCTTCGTGGCGGACCTGGATGAATGAAAGCTTGTCGCCGATGCGATCGAACGCACCCATGATGCCGTTGATGCCGTCGCCCGGGTAGCCGAACACGCGATATACGCCCCACTCCACGAGCCGTTCGAGCAGAAAGTCACTTGTAGTCACGTTCTAAGCACTACCCGAAAAGCGCCGTCCGCAAACGACGTGCGCTACGTGCGATCGTTCGCGCTGCCCAATAGACGTACCAGGATCAACAGCACGCCGATGCCGGCCAGCCACGCGACGAGACCTTCCGCGACCGGGCCCACGCCCGATAGCGTGAGGCCGCCCGGATGCTTCGGATGGCGCTGCGCCCCACCGACGAACGCGGCGATGTCGTCGACGTCGCGCGCGTCGAGCACCGTCGGCCCGAAGCGCGGCATCGCACCCGGTCCGGCCCGGATCGCCTCGCCGATCTCCGGCCCGGTCGACTCCGCGAGTGACGGCGCGACCACGTACGTGCCGCCTCCGACCGCACCACCGTTTCCGGTTGCGCCGTGACAGGCCTGACAGTTCTCCGCGAACAGGTCGCGCCCGCGCCGCGCGTCGCCCGGCCGCACGTCCGGCAGCGCCGTGTCCGGTTTCGCCGACAATCCGGCGACGTAGGCGGTCACCGCCGCGATCTGCGCCGGACTCAAGCGGGCCGCCCGATGCGGCGCTTCGACGCCCGGCACCGCGGCCGGCATCCGCCCGGTGTCGAGCATGAAGCGCACCATCACCACCGGCACGTCGATCAGCGGCGGTCCGTTCGGCGTCCCCGCGCCGCGCGCGCCGTGACACGATGCGCAGTTCGTCTGATAGGTCGCAAGCGCCAATGCCGCGACCGCGATCGCCCGCGCGCTCATGCGTACGCCGCCTCCGCACGGCCGGCCCGTTCCCGCACCGCCCATACCCCGATCGTCACCAGCATCGCCACGAAGATCGCCAGGCCGCCGGCGATCCACATCAGCGCCGCGCCGTCGCGTTGATCCGCCAGTGCCGCGGCCGCCGGCATCGCACCGAGATAGTAGGCATACAGCGGCGCGCGCGCTTGAAGCAAGGCCGCACCTAGAAACGCGCCTTGCGGTAATGCCAGGAACAAGTAGAGCGCGCGCGCCGGGAACGAGACCGGATGCGGCACGAAGCCAGTCTGGACGACCGCCGACCAGAAGAGCAGGGCCGCACCCAGATAGGCGGCGTGTTCGAAGACGTGTACGAGCGGATGTTCGAGCGAGGCCTCGTAGAGCGGCGAGAAGTGCGAGAGCCAGAGCACCGCCACGAACGCGAGGAAGGCTGGAACCGGCCCGAACAGCGTCCGCAGCGGCTGTGCGTGCAAAGTGCGCGCGAGCGAGCGCGCCGCGCGACGTGGCAGCGTGCCGAGCAGATAGAGCAGCGGCGCGCCCAGCAGCAGTAACGGCGGTGCGACGTAGAGGAGCGCGAGGTGTTCGCCCATATGCCACGCGAACGACCGGTCCGCCGCCCCATCCATCGCCGGCGAGAGCGCGACCGCCAAGGTCGCGCAGCCCGCCCCGAACCAGACCATCCGCGACGGCACGCCCGGCCGCCCGGTCCGAGCGTGCCACGCACGGTACGCCCACAGATACCAGCCGAACAGCGCGACGCAAGCGAACAGCGCGATCACGGGATCCGCTCCTCATCGTAGCCGCCGCGCGGGTTGCGCACGATCCGCGTCCGTTCCGCCTGCTCCGGTCCGCCACGCGGCAACCCGCGTGCGATCGCATACGCCAACAATCCGGCGACGATCGGCACCGCCACCGCCAGCGCGCGATAGATCTCCGTCAACCCGATCACCGAGACGTAGCCGTAGGTCGCCTGCACGTCATCGCTTCCGGCGAACGTCAGCACGACGAAGCCCGCTAACACCGCCGTCCCGACGGCCGTGCGAAGCGGTGCGTCGCGCGCCCGGTCGAGCAGTTGATGTTCGCGCGCGTCGCGACTCACCAGGCGTTCCAGCCACGGCCATCCGAAGAACACTCCGAACGCCAGCCCCGGTAGCAACGCGCCCGGCCAGAACGCGGGCGGGATGGTGTGTCCGAAGAGCTGCAATGCGAATGGCGGACCGATCCGCAACGCGCCTTCCAGCCAGCCGAGGAACCAGTCGGGTTGCGCCGGCGATATCGCTTGCCAGGCCACGTACGGGCCGTACTCCCAGACCGGATTGATCTCGATCAGCGCGCCGAGCGCAGCCATCACCGCGAGCGTTCCGGCCCCGAGCGCCATCGAACGCAATGCGTAGTTCGGCACCAACGGCGAGCCGACCACGTTGCCTTCCGTCCGTCCCGGGCCGCGGAACTGCGTGTGCTTCTGCCGCCAGACCAGGGCCAGATGCGCGCCGATCAAGGTCGCGATCCCGATCGGCAACAGGTAGACGTGCAGCACGAACAGTCGCGGGATCATCTCTGCCGACGGAAATGCGCCGCCGAGCGCGAGCGAGGAGATCCACGTCCCGACCAGCGGAATCGAGATCGCCACCGAATCGGCGATCCGCAGCCCCAACCCCGAGAGCAGATCGCCCGGTAGCGAATAGCCCGCAAACCCTTCGAAGATGCAGGCGCCGAGCAACGCCACACCGAGCAGCCACGTCAGTTCGCGCGGCCGCCGGAACGCACCGGTGAAGAACACGCGCGCCATGTGCAACGCGATCCCGGCGACGAACACGAGTGCCGTCCAATGATGCACCTGGCGGACGAGCAGCCCGGCGTTCACGTCGAACGAGAGCCGGATCACCGACGGATACGGCTGTTGCGGATCGAAGAAGAACGTCAGATACGTCCCGGTCGCGACCAAGATGACGAAGCAATAGACGTTCAACTCCCCGAGCATGAACGACCAGTGATCCGGAAACGCCTTGCGCAGCGCCGTGCGCACCAACGAGGCGGTTCCCAATCGCCCGTCGATCCAGCCGACCGCGCGTTGGATCATCCCGCTACCAGTGCCCAGGCCCGACCGGCCCGTCCAGATCGGCGCGCGCGCGCAAGTATCCGCCTTCGTCCTCCGCCAGCGGCAACTGCGGCAGCGCTCGCGCCGCCGGACCCGAAAGCACGCGCGCGCCGTCGAGCACGTCGAACACGGACTGATGGCACGGACACATCAACTGCCGCTCCTTCGCGCGATAGAGCGCCACCGGGCAGCCGGCGTGCGTGCACACCTTCGAGAACGCCAGGTAGCCGTCGGGCGACCACGCGCGCCGGTCCGCGCGCACGATCTCCGCGCTGTCGGCCAAGCGCAGCAGCATCACTTGCGAGGCCGCGTCGCCTGGTGCGCCCTCCGGAAAGGCGGTCACCACCGCGTCCACGTTGAGCGCGTCGCGCCGGATGGGCGCGCCGTCGACGCCTACCAGCCGCACGCCGGCACGCCACTTGCTCTTCAGTTGCGCCTCGCCCGGAGCCGGTCCGAGCGAACGGAACGGCACCACTGCGGCGGCCGCCATCGCGCCCACCGCACCGAGCAGCAGCGCCACCAAGCGCGGCCGCGCGATCGGCGGCACGACCCGCTCCCCTTCCTCCGCCGCAAAACGCTCGCGTTCGTCCACCACCCGCTCGGGTGCGACCACCCGCAGTCCCCACAACGCCAGCGCGACGCACAATCCGGCGCCCGCAAGCGCGATCCCGGACCCCATCCACCCGTTGCCGGCATGCACGCCGTACGCCACCGCGAACCCGACACTTCCCAGCACCGAGACCAGCAGCGCACCGGCCGTCAGCCGTTCGTCGCGCGTCATCGTAGCAAGAAGATCGTGGCGTAGAGCCCGACCCAGACGACGAACACGAAGTGCCAGTAGTAGGCGATCGCCTCGGCCCCCGCCCGATGGTTCGCTGCCAGCGCCGGCGAGCGCAATCCGAACAGCAGCCCGGTCAGGAGCACGATACCGGCGACCACGTGCAGCAGATGGAAGCCGGTCATCGTGTAGTACAGCGAGCCGTAGGCGTTGGAGGCGATGCCGAAGTCCGCATGCTCCCAGCCGCGGACCGTCAGCGCCACGAACAGCACCGCCGCCACGATCGCGCCGAGGATCCACGGCCGCGCGGCGCGCGCGCCGCCCCGGTCCATCGCCCGCGGCATCGCCAGCATGAAGCCGCTCGAGAGCGCGAGCAACACCGTCCCGATCGTCGCCGCGCCGACGTCCGGATGGTTCCCGGCCGGCGGCCAGACCGCGCTCCCGGCGCGCAGATCGAAATATGCCGCGAACAGGCCGGCGAAGAACATCGTCTCCGACGCCAGGAAGAGCGTGACGCCGAAGACCACCGGGTGGGCACGTAGGGCGAGCGACCGCATTATTTTTCCCTACCCGGGTATGGAGCGTTCAAACCGTGGGAACGTTCCTGCGCGATGGGCGCTTTCGATCCGGGCACGTCGCAAGGGCACGTGCTGCTCGGAGATTGGCAGATCTTTCTTTGGACGGCCGCTATCGTCGGCGCGATCGTGGTCGTGCTGATCCTGCTCCCGCTCTTCCTATGGCGCCGCCGCGATGGTGCCGCTCCCGCTCGGTTCCAGGGCAATCCGCCCCTCGAGATCGCCTACACCATCCTGCCGCTGCTGATCGTGCTCGGGCTCTTCTGGGTGACCCTCACCCGCGAACGGCGCGTCGAAGCCCAGACGCCCACGCCGTACGCCGTCGTCCATGTCGATGCGTTCCGCTGGTCCTGGCGCTTCGTCTATCCCGCCGAAGGCGTGGTCGTCACCGGCACGCCCCAACATCCGCCCGAGATGGCGCTTCCGCTCGGCGAGACGACCGGCATCGTGCTCGTCTCCGACGACGTCGACCACTCGTTCTGGGTGCCCGACTTCCTCTTCAAGCGCGACGCGATTCCCGGTTTCGTCAACCGCTTCGACCTCACGCCCACGCGCGCCGGCGTCTTCCGCGGCGAGTGCGCAGAGTTCTGCGGCCTCGGACATACGGACATGACCTTCAGCGTTCGCGTGCTGCCGCTCCCGGCGTATCGCGCCTGGCTGGCCGCCCATCGGAGCGCCGCGCCGTGAGCTGGCTCTCGACCACCGATCACAAGCGCATCGGCATCCTCTACATGGCCGCGTCGCTCGGTTTCTTCTGCATCGGCAGCGCGCTCGCGGCCCTCATCCGCATCCAGCTCGCGCGCCCCGATCAGCACCTCATCGATCCGCATCTCTACAACCAGATCTTCACCATGCACGGCACGCTCATGATCTTCTTCGTGGTCGCGCCGTTCGGATTAGGGTTGGCGAACTATCTCGTGCCGCTTCAGATCGGCGCGCCGGATATGGCCTTTCCGCGCCTCAACGCCTTCTCGGTCTGGATCTTCATCCTCGGCGGACTGACCGTCTGCTCGGGCCTGTTCGCCGCCGGCGGTGCGGCCGCATCCGGTTGGACCGCCTACGCACCGCTCTCGGAACTCCCGGTCGGCGCCGGTGCCGGTCAGGATCTGTGGATCGCCGGCTTGCTGATGACGAGCATCTCCTCGGTGGTGACGGCCATCAATCTGCTCGTCACCATCCTGCTCTATCGCGCGCCCGGCATGACGATGTGGCGCATGCCGATCTTCACCTGGGAGATGGCCGCGACGTCGTTGCTGATCTTGATGGCCTTCCCCCCGCTGATGACGACGCTCGCCATCCTGCTCGTCGATCGTCACCTCGGCGGACATTTCTTCGACGCGAACGCCGGCGGCAATCCGATCCTCTACCAACATCTCTTCTGGTTTTTCGGCCATCCGGAAGTCTACGTGATGATCCTGCCGTACTTCGGCGTGATCACCGAGATCGTCTCGACCTTCTCGCGCAAGCCCGTCTTCGGCTACGTCGGCCTGGTCATCTCCGCGTTCGCCATCGCCGGCCTCTCGATGGGCGTCTGGGCGCACCACATGTTCACCACCGGCGAGGTCAGCAATCCGTTCTTCGCGGGCGTCTCGTTCCTCATCGCCGTCCCGACCGGCATCAAGTTCTTCAACTGGATCGGGACCATGTGGAAGGGCTCGATCGAGCTCACCACGCCGATGCTTTTCGCCATCGGCTTCATGCTGAATTTCTTGCTCGGCGGCATCACCGGCGTGATGGTGGCCTCGCCCCCGATCGATTTCCAGGCTCAGGACAGCTACTTCGTCGTCAGCCACTTCCACTACGTCCTGGTGGGCGGAAGCCTGTTCGCGATCGTCGGCGCGGTCTTCTTCTGGTTCCCGAAGTTCTCCGGGTTCCGCCTCTCCGAGCGGCTCGGCACATGGTGTTTCGGGCTGCTGTTCGTCGGCTTCAACGCGACCTTCTTGCCGATGTATGAAATGGGCTTCGAGGGAATGCCGCGCCGCGTCGACACGTACGCGAACGTCGGCCACCTCGCGGTGCTCAACCTGATCGCATCCGGCGGTGCGGCGATCATGGGCGCCGGCCTGGTGCTCTTCGCGATCGCCCTGGTGCTCGCGTTCGTAAAGCGCGTACCCGCCGGCGATAATCCGTGGGACGCCTCCACCCTCGAATGGGCGACCACCTCGCCACCGCCCGAACACAACTTCACCGAACTGCCGCCGATCCGTTCGGAACATCCGCTCTGGGATGCGCGATGAAGACCGGTCTCAAGATCTTCCTCAACTCCGCCGGTTTCGGCATCGTCATCGCCGCCGTCTACTGGCTGGTCGCGCGCCATCCCGCCGGAACGGTGCTGCTCGGATTGATGGCCGTCGGCATGCTCTTCATCGCCGGCTACATGCTCGTCGCCGAACGTCACGCGAATCTCGCAGGCGACGACAAGTCCCCGTCCTTCGAAGCGAGCGCCGGCACCGATCTCGGCATCTTCACCGGTGCGACCGCCTGGCCGCTTATCGCCGCCGTCGGCGTCTTCGCCGTCATCATCGGCGCGATCTGGTCGCTACTTTTCGCCGCGCTCGGGGGCCTGACGCTCCTCTACGCGTGCTATCGCCTCGCCCGCGAAAGCGCCCGCCTCTAAGGCTTCGCGTCCGGCTGAATAGCGAAGTTCACGTCCTCGATGATGGTCGCATCGAACGTCCGATGCACCAGCCGTCGGATGCTCTTCTCGCTGTCGATGTTGTGGTCGTCGAACGGATGCATACCCGTCGGTAGCGTCCGCTGGTCCAGCCGGAGCGCGTGCATGCCCGGTCGCACGCAGGCGAAGTTGTAGCGACCGTATTTGTCGGTCACCACCGACTCGCCGTCGTCCAGATAGACCGTCACGCCGGCGATGCCGGTATCCCCGTCTTCGAACCGTCCGCTCCCGTTGACATCCAGATAGACGCGTCCGGTGATCGGGAAACACGATCCGAACGGCGTCGCCAGAACCCGGATCGCGGCGGCCGCGCTACCGTGGCCGGCCACGCCGCTCGTCTGGGCGACGACGTCGACCGTATTCGTCAGGACCCGATCGGGCGGCGCGCCGTTGCCGATCGCGACCGCGTACGTGATCGTGACCGTCCCGGACAGACTCGGGAACGTCCAGGTGAGCTGACGTCCGTTGGCCACCGGTTCGACCGGCTGACCGTTGACGCGCGCGCTACCCGGCGCATAGATCTCGTAGTCCGGAAGCGTATCGGTCGCTACCGTGGTACCGTACGGCACGCCGCCGGTCCCGCGCAACGTGATCGTATAGTCGACCCGGTCTCCCGAGCTCACGACCGTCGCCGGCGTGGTCTTGGTGACCGTGATGGCCGGGGTTACGCTGTGCGCCATCACCTCGTTCGAGAACAGCAGCGTGTGCAATCCCGAAGCACTGAGCTGCACGACGTTGATGATCGGCGTCGGGCTCGAGATCTCGATGGTCGCTCCGAAGCCGATCGCCGCATGTGCGCCCGGCGCGAAGTCGCCCAGAGGTACCGTGACCGTCTGTCCGACGACGGTCGCCCCCGGCGCGGGAGCGCCGTTGAGCGTGACGGTGCCGTCGATCGGGACGATGCCGGCCGGGACCGGATCGGTCACGACCGCCTGCACCGCCGTTGTCGCCCCCGTATTGGCGACCCGGATGGTATAGGTAACGCGTTGTCCGGGCACCACGGTCTCGGAGAGCATCCCATCGATCAGCTTGTCGAGCGCGAGCTGCGGAACCGAGACGGTGTTCGGAGGTGCCGATGCGCTGCAGGTCGGGCCCGTGCAAGGCTGGTCGCCGCCGACGATAACGTCGTTGCTCACCACCGTGCCGGTCGCCGCGTTCGCCGCGACCTTTGCGCTATAGACGACCGTAGCGGTCGCCCCCGGCGCGAGCGTGCCGAATGTCTGACCCGACGCGACGATCGCATCCGGTGCGGCGACGCCGTTGAGCGTCACCGTTCCGGCCACCAGCGATGCGTTGGCGGGCGTGTCGGTCAGTTTCGTATTCGTCTCGGCGATCGTACCGGTGTTCTTCACCACGATCGTATAGACGATCGTCTCACCCGGAGCAACCGCAGTGTTCTCGGGGTTCGAGGACTTCGTGACGGTCAGACTCGGCGCGCCGATGCTCAGCGTCGCCGTCGCCGGCCCGCCGTTCGTCGAGCCTTGGTCGGAGGTCACGTCGCCCGTAGCGATGGTGTTGACGTACGTCCCGAGTTGCGTGCCGGTGACGCTGACCGTCACCGTGCAGGTCGCACCCACGGCCATCGTCCCGCCGGAGAGCGAGACCGACGTGCTGCCCGGTATCGCAGCTGCGCTCCCGCCCGTACAGGTGGTCGACGCACCCGGCACGGCCGCGATGGTCACGCCCGGGGGCATCGTATCGGTGAACGCCACGCCGGTCAGCGCGACCGCCGCCGGGTCGTCGTTCGCAACCGTGACGGTCAGCGTCGACGTGCCTCCGGACGGGATCACGCTCGGCGAAAACGCCTTGGTCACCGAGAGCTTCGCCGACGCGGACACGACCAGGGTCGCGTTCGCGGGCGCGCCGTTGGTCACGCCTTCGGTCGTCGTCACCGCACCGGTGGGAATCGTGTTGACGTGCGAGCCGATCGTCGTCGAGGTCACCGCGACCGAGATCGTACACGTGCCGTTCGCCGCCAGCGCACCGCCGCTCAAGGCGATCGACGAGCCGCCGGCCACGGCCGCAACGCTTCCGCCGCAGGACGTCGCCGCTCCCGGGGTCGCGTCGATCGTGACGTTTGCCGGCAGGGTATCGGTGAGCGCGAGACCGCTCAGCGCGACCGCGTGGGCCGCCGTATTCGCGATCGTGATCGTCAGCACGGACGAGCCGTGCTGCGGGATCGATGCGGGTGCGAAGGCCTTCGTCACCGTTACCGGCGGCGCGACGAAGAGCGTCGCGCTGGCCGGCGAACCGTTGGTCGCGCCCTGAGCGCTGGTGATGCTGTTCGCCGGAATCGTGTTGAGGTACGCGTTGGGCAGCGTGCCGGTCACCGCGATGCTTATCGTACACGTGGCTCCCGCGGCCAACGATCCGCCCGTGAGCGATACCGTCGTACCTCCAGGCGGTCCGCCGACGCTTCCCGAGGTGCACGTGGTCGTCGCATTCGGCGTACCGGCGATCGTGATGCCCGTCGGTAGCGCGTCGGAGACGCCCAGCCCGCTGAGCGCCGATGCTCCGGCCCCGGTATTCGCGATCGTGACGGTCAGCGTCGAGGTTCCGCCCGCGGCGATGATGGCCGGCGAGAACGACTTGCTCAGCACCACGTCGGCCGCGTTGGCGACCGTCAAGGTCGCGGAGACCGGCGAACCGTTACTCGTCCCTTGATCGGTCGCAAGCGCCCCCGCCGGAATCGTGTTGACGTGTGAGCCCGTGACCGTCGAGGTCACGCTCACCGTGATCGTGCAGGTCGTGCCGGCGGCGATCGTACCGCCGCCGAGCGCTAAGCTCCCGGCACCGGCGGCCGCGGTCAAGCTGCCCCCGCAGGTCGTGGACGCGTTCGGCGTCGCCGCGATGGTCAGATTCGCCGGGAACGTGTCGCCGAGCGCGACGCCGGTCAGGGCGACCGAGCCTACCGCCAGATTCTCGATTCCGATCGTCATGACGGACGTGCCGCCCGGCACGATCGTGGTCGGCGAGAACGCCTTGGTGATCGTGACCGGCGGTGCGACCGTCAAAGTCGCCGTCGCCGGCGCCGCGTTGGTCGCCCCTTCGGTCGTCGTGACGCTCGATGTGGGAATGGTGTTGAGGTAACTACCCGCAGCCGCAGCCGTGACCGACGCCGAGAACGTGCACGTCGCACCTGCCGCGAGCGAGCCGCCGGTGATGCCGAAGCTCGATGCACCGGCGACCGCGTTCGTCGTGCCGCCACAGGTCGTCGAACCCGCCGGCGTCGCGGCCAGCGTCACCCCTGTGGGCAACGCATCGGCGAGCGCGAGCCCGGTCAGCGCGACGGCGTGCGTCGCCGTGTTCGCGATCGTGACCGTCAGCGTCGAGACGCCGCCCTGCGCGATGACGGCCGGCGAGAACGCCTTGCTCACCGTCACCGGTGGCGCGATGTTCAACGTCGCCGAGGCCGGAGAGCCGTTGGTGGCGCCCTGCGCGCTGGTAAGCCCGTTCGCAGGAATCGTATTGACGTAGGCATTCGGCACGACCCCGGTGACCGAGACCGAGACGGTGCAACTCGCGCCTGCGAGGATGCTCGCACCGGTCAGGCCGACCGTCGCGCCGCCGGCGACACCAGTGACCGAGCCACCGCAGGTGGTCGCGAAGTTCGGAATGGTCGCGATACTGATGCCCGAGGGTAGAGCATCCGATACGGCGACCGCGGTCAGGTCGGACGCACCCGCTCCGGTGTTGGCGATGGAGATCGTCAGGGTCGAGACGCCGTTGGCCGCGATCGTCGCAGGCGAGAACGCCTTCGAGATCGTGACGTTCGCCGCGTTGCTGACGGTCAGCGTGGCACTGACCGGCGCCGTGTTGCTCGCACCCTGATCGGTGATCAGAGCACTCGCAGGAATCGTGTTGACCTCGCTCCCGACCGTCGTCGAGGTGACGTCGACGGTGATGCTGCAGGATGCGCCGGCGGCCAACGCAGCACCGCTCAGCGCGATGCTACCGCTACCGGCCGGGCCGGTCAGCGCTCCGCCGCACGTCGTCGAGAGGTTCGGCGTCGCTGCGATCGTGAGGTTCGCGGGGAACGTGTCGGTAAGACCGACGCCGCTCAGTGCGACCGCGCCGGTCGCGGTGTTCGCGATGCCGATGGTCATCGTCGAAACGCCACCCGGGACGATCGTCGTCGGCGAGAACGACTTGCTGATCGTGACCGGCGGCGCGATCGTCAGGGTCGCCGTCGCCGGCGCCCCGTTCGTCGAACCTTGATCGGTCGTGACCGTCGAGGCGGGGATCGTATTGACGTAGCTGTTCGGCAACGCGCCGGTCACCGACGCCGAGATCGTGCACGTCGCACTTGCCGCAAGCGTGCCGCCGGTAAGACCGAGCGCCGTACCGCCGGCCGCGCCGGTCACCGTACCGCTAACACACGTCGTTGCGAACGCCGGCGTAGCCGCGATCGTCAAGCCGCTGGGCAGGCTGTCCGAGATGGCAAGGCCCGTCAGGGCGGACGGGGTCGCACCGGTGTTGGCGATCGTGATGGTCAGCGTCGAGGTGCCGTTCTCCGCGATCGACGTCGCCGAGAACGCCTTCGAGACCGTCACGTTGGTGGCGTTCGCGACCGTGAGCGTCGCCGTCGCCGGCGACGTATTGGTGATGCCTTCGGTCGACGTCAAGCTCGACGCGGCGATCGTGTTCAGATGCGCACCGACCGTGGTCGACGTGACGCTGACCGTGATCGAGCAGGTCGCACCCGCCGCGAGCGCAGCGCCGGTCAGCGACACGCTGGCCGCGCCCGCTAGGCCGGACGGCGTACCGCCGCAGGTCGTGGCAAGCGCAGGCGTCGCCGCGATGACGACGTTGCTCGGAAGGGCATCGGAGATCGCGACGTTGCTGAGCGCGACCGCATCCGACGCGCTGTTATCCAGTGTGATCGTCAGCACCGACGTACCACCCGGCACGATCGAGGCCGGCACGAACGCCTTCGTGATGACGACCGCCGGAGCGACCGTCAGCGTCGCCGTCGCCGGACCGGTATTGGTCGAACCTTCGGTCGTCGTGACCGACGATGCGGGAATCGTATTGAGATAGCTGCCCGTCGCCGTCGCCGTCACCGACGCGGAGAACGTGCAACTCGCGCCTGCCGCGATGGAACCACCGCTGACGCCGAAGCTCGCAGCGCCGGCGACCGCAGTCACCGTGCCACCGCACGTGGTCGCACCACCCGGCGTCGCCGCGATGGTGACGCCCGAGGGAAGCGTATCGCTCAAGGCAAGGCCCGAGAGCGCGACCGCATTGGTGCCAGCGTTGGCCACCGTGACGGTCAGGGTCGAGGTTCCGTTCAGCGGAATCGTGGCCGGTGAAAACGCCTTGCTCACCGTCACCGGCGGAACGATCGTCAGCGTCGCCGAGGCGGCCGCGCCGTTGGTCGAACCTTGATCGGTCGTGACCGTCGAGGCCGGGATGGTGTTCACATAGCTGTTCGGCAACGCGCCGGTCACCGTAGCGGAGATCGTGCAGGTCGCACTTGCCGCAAGCGTACCTCCGGTAAGACCGAGCGTCGTACCGCCGGCCGCGCCGGTCACGGTGCCGCTCGCGCACGTGGTCGCGAACGCCGGCGTAGCCGCGATCGTCAAGCCGCTAGGCAGACTATCCGAGATCGCGAGCCCTGTCAGGGCAGATGGGGTCGCACCGGTATTGGCGATCGTGATCGTCAGCGTCGATGTGCCGTTCTCCGCGATCGAGGTCGCCGAGAACGCCTTGGAGATCGTCACGTTGGTCGCATTACCGACCGTCAACG
>JBEPVY010000042.1:0-16434 GCA_041690835.1 Vulcanimicrobiota bacterium
CATGGCAACGCATCCACATTTCGCCGACGCGGCGTATCTGCTCGACGGGTTCGAACACGTCGAGACCCTGCCGGAGTTCGAGGCGCGCCTCAAGCTCGGGCGGCCGCTCAACGTCAAGCTGGGCATCGATCCGACCAGCCCGGATCTGCACTTGGGCTTCATGGTCGTGCTCAATCAGCTCCAGCGCTTCGCCGAGGCCGGGCATAACGTCACCTTGATCATCGGCGATTTCACCGCCAAGATCGGCGATCCGAGCGGCAAGAACGAGACCCGCCCGCAGTTGAGCGACGACGAGATCGAAGCGAACATGCATACGTACACCGAGCAGGCCGCCAAGGTGTTGGATATGGAGCGCATCACGGTGCGCCACAACTCCGAATGGCTCGCGCCGCTCACCACTGCGGACTTCATCAAGCTCGCGGCCAAGGTCTCGGTCGCGCAGATGCTCGAACGGAACGACTTCCGCCAGCGCTACGAGGGCGGTGAGTCGATTTCGCTCCACGAGTTCCTCTATCCGATCGCGATGGCATACGACTCGGTGATGGTGAAGTCCGACGTCGAACTCGGCGGCATCGACCAGCTCTTCAACCTGTTGATGGGCCGCCACTATCAACGCGAGCACGGGCAGGTCGCGCAGATCTGCGCGATGGTGCCGCTCTTGGTCGGGCTCGACGGTCACAAGAAGATGTCGAAGTCGCTCGGTAACTACGTCGGCGTGACGGAGAGTCCGCAGACGCAGTTCGGTAAGCTGATGTCGATCGGCGACGAGTCGATGCCGGTCTACGCACGCTACGCGGCGTTCCGTAGCAAGGCGGAGTGCGCGTCGCTGGTCGCGTCACTAGCCGCGGGAGCGAATCCGATGGATGCGAAGAAGCAGATCGCGCAGGACGTGGTCGCGCGCTATCACGGCGCCGATGCGGGCGCCGCGGCGCGCGAGTACTTCGAGCGAACGGTCCAGCGTAAAGAGATCCCGCTCGAGCAGATCGCCGACTTGGGCCGTGGCGACTGCGCCAAAGTCACCGAGTTGCTGGTCAAGGCGGGTTTTGCTGAGAGCAAGCGCGCGGCCGAGCGACTAATCTCGGGGAACGGGGTAAAGGTGGATGGTATAGTCGTGAATGACCCGAAGGCGCCCTGGACCGCGATCGGCCCGGCCGTGCTCTCGGTCGGTTCGCGCAAGTTCGTCCGCATCACACCGTAGAGGAAGAAGCGTCTCATGGCCGACCCAGGCGTCACGTACACAGCCGAACCGGCGATCGCCGGGAAGAAGCTCGTCTGCAAACGCTGCCATCGCGTCTACGCGTACCCGGAAGCCAAGTCGCGCCCGATCCGCTGCGAATGCGGTTGGTGGTACTACAACGACGGCTTCGTATTGCGAGAAGCCTACTGGCAGCGTATCGATCCGTATCGCGTGCCGCCGGCGCTCATGGCCCTATTCGCTCCCGAAGCGTAACGTCAACTCGTCGAGTTCGTCTGCGCTGAACTCGTAGCGTTTGCCGCAGAAATCGCACGACGCATCGGAGAGCTCTTTCGAGCGCGCCATCGCGCGTAACTCGTCGGCACCGAGCCCGAGCAGCGCGACTTCGACCTTCTCGCGCGTGCACAGACACGCGAACTCCACCGGCGTCGAGCGGAACGCGCGCAGGGTGAGATCGCCCGCGATCGCGCCCATCAGCGACTTGGCATCGGCGCCGTTCGCGATCAGGCTCGTGACCGGCGGGAGCGCGAGCGCTCTTGCCTCGAGCGCCGCGATCGTCTTCTCGTCCGCTCCGGGGAGCACTTGCGCGATGATACCGCCGGCCGCGATCACGCCCTCCGGCCCCGCCAGCACGCCGAGCGCGACGATGCTCGGGATCTGCTCGGACTGCGCCAGGTAGGCGGCGACGTCTTCGGCGACCTCGCCGGAATAGAGCGGCACGACGCCCGCGTAGGGCTGGCCGACGTCGTAGGACTTGGTGACCTGGAGCGAGCCGCTGCCGATCAGACCGGCCACGTCGAACTTCCCGCGAGCGTTCAGGGGCAGGTCGGCCTGCGGATTTCGGGCGCGCGCCCGGGCTCCGACGCGATCGCCGATCAACCAGGCCTCGGCCGAGAGATTGCCGATCGGACCGTCCCCGCCGATCTGAAGCGAGATCCGCTCGCTCCCCTTGAGGGCGGTGCCGAGGAGCGCCGTCGCGGTGACGAGCCGCCCGACGGCGGCGGTCGCGGTCGGCGCGAGCGCGTGCCGCATCTGAGCCTGACGGACCAGCTCGGTGGTGATGCCGGCGACGATCGCGATGCCGGCTTCGGGAGAAGATGCGCTCAGGATCTCGTCGGCGGCCATAAGACTCCGGCAGTTTCCGAGGGCGGATGCGTTTCCTTCCAGAAAGGGTCGGCATGCGCGTTCTCGTCATCCACGGGCCGAACCTGAATCTGCTCGGCGAACGCGAGCCGGAGATCTACGGATCGAAGTCGCTCGCTGATATCGACGCGGAGATCGCGCAAGCGGCCCGCACCCTCGACATCGAGGTCTCGTGCGTCCAGTACAGCGGCGAAGGCGCGATCGTCGACGCGTTGCACTCAGCCCGGACGACGGTCGACGTGGTGCTGATCAACCCGGGTGCATACACGCACTACTCGTACGCGATCGCCGACGCGGTCTCCGCGATCCGCATTCCCGTCATCGAAGTGCATCTCTCGAATATCGCCGCGCGCGAAGCGTTTCGCTCGCACAGCGTCGTAGCTCCGGTCTGCCGGGGAACCGTCGCCGGGTTCGGCGCCGATTCCTACGTCGCGGCGCTTCATGTGGCGGCCAAAATCCCTATAAAATAAGGGTTTTTTGCCGTTTTCGGGGGAGGAGGGGGCGAGCGGTTCGCGTATCACCACCCCGAGGCGGCCAGCCCGCAAAACCCCACTTTTCAACGTTCACCCGAACGCCGCTTACAGGAGTATTCTTTTGACGAAAGCCGATCTGATCGATGTCGTTGCTGCCGAGGCCGAACTCTCGAAGCGCCAGGCAGGCGAGATCGTGGACCTGGTCCTCGACGAGATCAAAACGGCGCTGCAGAAGGGCGATCGCGTCGCATTGACGCCGTTCGGCAGCTTCGTGGTGCGCGCGCGCAAGGCGCGCGAAGGCCGCAACCCCAAGACGGGCGAGAAGATCCGCATTGCCGCGCGTAAGGTTCCGGCCTTCGTCGCAGGCAAAGGCCTCAAAGACGCCGTCGGCGGAGCCAAGAAGCCCGCGACCTCGGCCAAGAAGTCCACGGCGAAAAAGCCGGCCGCCAAGAAGAAGGCCAAGAAGCGCTAGTCGTTTCTCCACGTTCGAGCGCGTCGTTCGCGGCGCGCTCTTTCGCCGGGCTGTAGCGCAGCTTGGTTAGCGCGCTTGACTGGGGGTCAAGAGGTCGCAGGTTCGAATCCTGTCAGCCCGACCATAGAAACGCCCGTCCCGTAAGGGATCGGGCGTTATTATTTCGATATCGTGCGTCACGTTGAGGCGGTTGACGGGCGGGGCGCGCACGGTCGGAGGCGAAGCATCGCTTAAGTTCGAGCGCCTTCGGCTCCCGCAACACTCGCGTCGAATGTTTTTTCGCCGCATCTATGGTTAAAGGAAGTGCTCCGTGCCGATATTACAACGCTCCCCGTTTTTTGCGTTACTGGTGAGTTGCGGGCTCGTCGCGCTGGGCTCGGGTTGCAGCGCCACAACCGCCCACCTCTCGGACATGAAGACGGGAACGGACAAGGCGGTCACCACGCCAGCCAGCATTTTCGGCGCGATGGATACCATTTATGCGCAGACCAGTGTTGCAAATAACGTCGGTGAAGTTACGCTGCAGTGGCATGTCATCGCCGAACATGCAGCGGGCATATCGCCGGATTTCAAGATTACGACGGCCGACGTTTCGCAAACTATTAAAGGCGACGACACCAGTTCGTACACGCTCACTGCGCCTCCCAAAGGCTGGCCCAAAGGGACGTACAAAATCGAGGTCGACATGCTCTACGCCGGCTCGCAAAAGGATCAGAAGACCGCCGAATTTACCGTTCAGTAGACCTCGTCAAACGGTGTGATCTCCTCGCGTCATTCTTTGACCGCTATGGATCCGCGTGATGGGTGAAGGTGCCGTCGGTGAAGAGCGAGATCGGCACGCCCGCGGCGACCACGATCTTGAAGACGACCATCTGCGCGTCGGTCGCCTGTGCTGACCGCATGTTCTCGCGCGAGTACCAGACGACGCCGTGCGCGGCTTTGAGCTTGGCGAGCTCCGGTGCGAGTGCGGCGGCGTCGATCGGCTTTCCGTTCAAGACGACGGCGCCACGTTCGCCCACGAAGACCTCATCGGTGCGGTGAGCGATGCTCGAGGTCCCGTTCATGCGGACCTCCGTCGGAGCAGAACAGGCGAACAGCGCCGCCGTTACGAGCAGCATCGCCGCATAGCGCGTTCCCGACATCATACGAGGCCCGCAAGCCACGTCGCGATCGCCGCCGTCTCGGACGCGCTGATCTCGTGGGCGATCGGGTAGGCGCGAACGGTCAGTGCCGCTCCGCTCCTATCCCGGAGGTATGCATCGGTGCGTGCGACCAGATCTGCGGGGATGATCTGATCGAACGATCCGTGCGCGGAGAAGATCGGGACGCCTTCGAGGCGATCCTTCACGATCGGGAGGTCGCACTCGAACGGAAGCGCGCCGCTCAGCAGCACCGCACCGGCGTACCGTTTCGGCCGATCGAACAGCATCGCGGCCGCCATCATCATGCCGGCGCTGAAGCCGAGGAAGAAGATCCGCTGCGGTTCGGTACGCTCGCCTTGGAGTGAATCGATCCACGCGCCCAGCCAAACGACCGATGCGCGTAGGCTCTCGGCGATCGGGCGCCCGGGACCGCGGCTCTCGAACCATGCGTAGGCCTCTTCGGCCTCGAACGGCCCCCGCACCGATGCGATCGCAAAGCGCGGATCGATTGCCGGCGCCAGCCCGAACAGGTCGTCTTCATCGGCCCCGCGCCCGTGCAGAAGTACGAGCAACGGCGGCCGCGAATTCGACGCGGTGCCCGCAGCCTTGCGCCAACGCACGACCGGTGCGCCGGCCGTTTCGAGCGAGTCGTTCGCCATTGAGGCATCTGTACTGACGGCGGCGCCCCGGCTCCTTGCGTGCTCGGTACGTTAAGGCATCGTATCGGCTGAAACGGAGGAACGGGGCTGGCGTCGTTCGATATCGAAAGCCGGACGTATCGTAGACCAGTTACGAAGGGACCATGTCGTGCCGACCTTTCCGATCCAACGCCGCTTGTTCATCACCGCATTGGGCGCCGCGGCGCTCGCCGCGTGCAGCGGTCGCGGAAGTAGCCTGATTCCCGGAAGTCCTTCGAACCTGCCGAATGCGCCGGGCGGCGTGAATCCGGGGTCGATCGAGGTGCCGGCGATGGTACGCACGGCGATCCAACCGGCGAGCGCGATGACGGGGCGCCGGCCCCAGGTCCCGACCAACATTCCGCTCTCGTGGCAGGTCATACCGGGTTCCGCTTCGCGCGTCGCGGCCTCGTCCGACGGATCGCTCTGGGCCCTCTCCGATCAACCCGCCGGGCCGGATAAATACATCTGGCACTATAACGGTGGCACTTGGACGAACATCTCCGGAATGGCGAGCGAAATTGCGGTCGACGGCGCGGGCGTACTCTACGTCATCAACGCCGAGGGCGGGGTCTACCGATACGACGCGGGGACGCAGAATTGGACGGGCTTCGGCGGTGGCGCGCGTTCGATCGCGGTCAGCCTGGATACGACCGACAATCCGATCTATGTCCTTTCGAATAGTGGTCCGGGCCCTGACTACGCGATCTATCGCTATCAGGCGCACGGTTGGATCCCGTTCCTCGGCAGCGGCGTCGCATTGGCCGGGTCGATCGACCCGACCGGAAACTACGAGGGCGGCAACGTGAATCCGCTCGGCGTCTATCTCGTAAATTCCGCCGGCGACATCTACTACATGCAGAACGACAACGTGTTCTACAAGCAGACCGGAGCCTCGATCCAGATCGCCCCGGCGATCGCCGGGTATTTCGCTCTGGCATATCCCGCCGCGCCCAACAACGACAATCAGATCTACTACTACGACTACGGTCAGTCCCAATTCACGCTTCAGCAGGGTAGCGCGGCGCAAATATCCTTCAACAAATCGGCGCTCTACGCGGTCAGTTATTCGGGTGCCATCTATACCAGTCCGGTCGTGATCCCGGTGCCGCTGACGATCGATGCAACTCAAGCGAACTTGCCGGCCGGCACGCCGGTCTATGCCTACGTCGTCGGGGGCGTCTCGACCAACGGGGGCGTCTCGCTCGCAGCCGCCTATCATCTCGACGCGACCGGAACCCCGATTCTGATGTCCGTCGCCGATGCGAACATTCCGGCCGGCACGTTCGCCGATCCGGGACACTCCGTGAGCGGTCCGGATACCGCCGCGCTCGTCGCGACCTATAGGCAGAAATGGGCCGACTATAGCATCCCGATCTCGCTTACGTCTCCAACGGTGATCGATCTCTCGAAGTTGAACCGCACGACGGTCCCGGGTCTCGGTACGGGAACGGCGGCCTTCAGCGGGCGTATCTACGTCTCGATCGGCGTTCCCAAGGTTCCGTTCACCCCGACCTCGTCGTCGGGCTTTTCTCAACCCAGCTATGACTCGACGCAGTCAGGCGCGATGCTGCTGTGGGACGACATGGAGTTCTCGTACGACAGCACGGGAAGCTTCAATTGCAACCCGACGCAGGTCAACGGCATCGGCCTGGTCCTCACGCTCGACGGCACCCCGAACGGAACGCTGATGGGCAAATACACGGTCGCGCGCGACCAACTGCTGACCCAACTGTCGAACGCGGACCCGTCCTATGGCACGCTCCTCACGCCGAACACGACGCCATCGGCGTTCCCCGTTGCCAACCTCAGGATCCAATCGCCGGACCAGGCGATCGGCGAATCCGGATATTCGGGTGCTCTATCGTCGTCGTTCGACGCGCAGCTCAGTTCGTGGTACGCGACCTGGACGAGCAACGACCTGACCGTCACCGACGTGAACACCGGGACGTGGGTCGGCCGGGTCTCCTCGAACGGGATCCTCTTCACCTATACGCCGGGTTCGGCGACCGGCACGCAAGGCCAACCGTCGTATTCGTCGTTCACGTATTCCGGAAGCGCGCCGAACGGCGCGCTCACGAGCAAGGACATCTGGCTCTGCAGCGCGACCGGTCCGGACGTGTTTCAGAACAACGTGCAGAAGATCGTGCTCGCGGCCTTCAATCGCGGCGTGGTCTCGAATACGATGGGCGATTCCGCGGGCGCATGCGCGGCCTACCCGGCATTCTATCCGAGCGGCCCCGACGCGCAGCCGTCCAATCAATACTCCAAGAACGTGCACCAACTGACGGCGAACAACGGTGGGCAACAGCTCGCCTATGGATTCGCTTTCGACGACGTCTGCGGAGAGAATCCATCGATCACGCTCAGCCCGGCCGGCTCGATCGCGATCACCTTACGCCCGCTCATCGGATCGCCGTAGTCCTCGCGCTGCAGTCGCTCGCCTAGGTGCGCTTCTTCGTCGCGTTCGCGATCGCGCTACTCGGATTGTTCTTCATCGCGGCGGGCGTGAACCACTTTGCGAATGCGCCTGCCTACGTGCGGATCGTGCCGCCGTGGCTTCCGGCGCCGGAGGCGCTGGTCGTGGCCAGCGGTGTCTGCGAAGTCCTCGGCGGCCTCGGCGTGCTCTTCCCGGCGACTCGTCGCATCGCGGGCTTCGGTCTGATCGGGCTCCTGATCGCCGTCTTCCCGGCCAATCTGCAGATGGCGATGCATCCGGATCAGTTCCGCGACCTCGGAACGCCGACCGCGTTCCTGATCCGGCTGCCACTGCAAGCCGTCCTGATCGCTTGGGTGTGGTGGGCTTCCCGGCGCCGCTAGGGCGTTCGCACATCGCACCGAGGCCCCACGGGGACGAGCCCGGAACTACGCCCCTCGAAACTATGGCAGCCGCAAAGCACGAACCCTCACTCTTCGACGGGACGCCCGTCGAAGCGACCATGTTCGCCGACGGCGGTTCGCGCGGCAACCCCGGGCCCGCGGCGAGCGGCTCGGTCCTGTTCGGGCCGAACGGTGAGGACATCGGCGAGCGCGGCGTCTTTCTCGGCATCGCGACGAACAACGTCGCCGAGTGGAATGGCCTTTGTGCCGGCCTGGAACTCGCGCTCGAGCACGGCATCAAGCGCCTGGCCGTGCGGTTGGACTCGGAGCTGGTGGTGAAGCAGATCACCGGGCTCTATCGGGTCAAGAACGAGAACCTCCAGCCGTTCTATCATCGCGCCAAGGTCCTGCTACGGAAGTTCGAGTTCGTGGACATCCAGCACGTCCGTCGCAAGCACAACGCGGCGGCGGACGCGGTGGTGAATCAAGTCCTCGACCAGGAAGCCTTCGCGTCGGGCAAGTAGGACGCGAGATATGCTGCAACGCCCGATCCGCTTCGGCTGGTTCATCCTGATCCTCTCGCTCGTCACCCTGGGCGGGCTCTATATGTTCGCGTTCAAGGGCGAAGTCGCGAAGATGGACAAGCTCGCCGCGCTCACGTGCGCCAGCGATATCCAGCTCCGGCTCACGCTCGACTACGACAAGCCGCCGATCTACCAGGAAGAGTACCGGATGACGGATGCCGACGGCATCTCGAACTGGTCGTACCGGATCCGCGCATACCAAGGCAAGCAGATCACGGTGGTCGCGCCCAAGAGCCGCAACTACGACGTCTCGTTCCTGTTCGGATTGGTCGTCCAAGACGGCATCTGGAAACTCGTGAATCAGCCGCAGCGCGGCAACACGGACGTGCACTACACGCTCTACGTCAAGCAGACCGCGTTCGAGACGATCACCGATCCGAAGACCGGTGATACCAAGACGGTCTGCGGAAGCGGCGATCGCACGATCACGTTCACGGATCCGCATTGGCTCGCGACCCAAGCCGGACGGCAGTACCGGATCGACCTGAGCGCGGGCTCGCCCAAGACCGCGAGCGACCTGTTGAAGATGTCGAGCAGCACGCTCGACGATCCGCGTTTCCAGAAAATCGTCGACGATTTCAAGACGTTCGGGCCCGATTCGTTCCGTACGAAGGTCGCGGCCGCGCGGGCGACCATCGCCGCGACCAGATGAACGCGCGCGCGCTCGTGCGACCGGGTGCCTGGCTCGCCGCTCTGGTGCTGATCGGCGTGCTCGGGTACGTCGCCTACGAAGCCTTCGAAGCGCCCGGCAGTCAGGTCTTCGGCAAGACGCTCGTCGACGGACCGTCCGACCAGAAGGTCGTCGCGTTGACCTTCGACGACGGTCCGAACCCGCCGTACACCGATCGGATCCTCGACGTCCTCGCGCAGGAACGCGTCCACGCGACGTTCTTCCTGGTGGGTCGGGCGGTCGCGGCCTATCCCGACGTCGCAAAGCGCGAGGTGCGCGACGGGAACGCACTCGGCAACCACACCTGGGAGCACGAACACCTGATAGTGGAGACCCGCACGCAGGTGCGGGCTTCGTTGCAGAAGACCGATGATGCGATCTTCCGCGCCACCGGAACGCACACACACCTGATGCGCCCGCCCTTCGGCTCGCGCGATTGGATCGTGCTGGGAGTCGCGGCCAAGATGGGCTACAGCACCGTGATGTGGTCGGTCCCGCTGGTCGGCGACTGGGAGTATCCGTCCGCTGACGTTATCGCCGAGCGCGTCCTCTCGAACGTGCGCGACGGCTCGATCGTGGTTCTGCACGACGGCAATCGCGGGATGCTTTGCGAAGCACAACATCTGGCCGCCCACGTCTGCGATCGCTCGTCGGACATCGAAGCGACGCGCATCATCGTCCGGACGCTCAAAGCACGCGGCTATCGCTTCGTGACCGTTCCACAACTGATGGTCCTACGGGCTATGCATACTCCCGCCCCCGGAGCCGAATAAAGCCGCCTTCGTGCGTTCCCTGCGGGTCGTGATGCGTCCAATGCACGATCGGCGCCCGCCCGCGGTCGTGGACCATCTCGCCGCGTACCTCGATCCGGTCGCCGGGCTCGACGGGCACGCGCGGTGCGATGTCGACGTTGTCGACGACCTCGGCCGGGCCGCTCGGGGTCCGCACGTCGAAGGCCTCGTGCTCGCGGCGCGTGTTCGTGCCGAAGAAGTAGTGCGGCTCCGACGTGACCGTCGCCGCGAAGGTGACCTCGCACGGCCGCGTGCCGGCGTAGGCGCTTGCAAAGTCCATTCGATCTCTCCTCGCTCTCCAATCCCACCGGAGTGCCCCGGCGACAAGAGGCGGCCCGGGGGAAGGCGAAGGTCCTCGATAACGATGAGAACGCTCCATACCGAGCGCCTGGAGCTGGTGCCGGTGAACGAACGCAATAGCGAGACCCTCTGGACACTGCTCCAGGCGCCACACCTCCGTGAGTTCCAGGAGCTTCCGAGCGTCGGCCTGGCGCAGTTCAAACGCTTGGTCGCCGAGCGTCCCCGGCGGCTCGCGCCGCGTACCGCCGGGCGCTTCGAATGGCTGGTCTTCGCGCGCCAGGGCGAGCCGCCGATCGGTTGGGTCTCGCTCCGGATGAGCGATCGCGACTCGATCGGCGCCGAAGTCGGATACAGCGTGATCGCGAGCGAGCGCGGCCGCGGCTATGCGACCGAAGCGGCGCGCGCCTTGATGGCCGAGGGCTTCGCGAGCGCCGGGCTAAAACGGATCCGGGCCTATTGTCTGCCCGAGAATCAGGCCTCGCGCAAGGTTCTCACGCGACTCGGTTTCACGCCCGACGGACTGTTGCCGCACGGCGCGACCGTCCGCGGGAAACCCGTCGACATCCTCGCGTTCGTCTGCGAACGTCAGGCCGTCGCCGCGGCTCGATGACCGCACCTCTGCAGGTAGCCGTCGACGCACACGATCTGCTCCGGGACCACCGCGGTATCGGCGTCTATCTCCGCGCCATTCTTGCGCGCTTCGCGCAGCGCGACGACGTGCGGCTGACGCTGATGGTACGGGAGCTCTTCGCGGCTCGCTACGCGCCGGGGTTCGCGCGGGTGCTCGGAAGCGACCGGTTCGATATCGCATCCCGCGTACCGCGCGCCGCCGACGTCTCGTGGCATCCTTGGAACGGCACGTTCGTGCGGACCGGTCGGCGTCCGGCGGTCGCGACCATTCACGACGTCGTCCCGTTCGCGTTTCCGAGCTTGGACGCGCGTGCGAACAAGCGTCGGCAGGCGCCGTTCCGTCGCTCCGCACGTGCGACCCGCGTGATCACCGACTCGGCCTTCTCGCGCGGTGAGATCGAGCGCTACTTGGACGTCCCACCCGAGCGCATCGCGGTGGTACCGTTGGCCGCCGATCCGCGCTTCAGCCCGGGCGACGCGACCGCGCTCCCCGAGGCGTTGCGCGACCGCCCCTACATCCTCACCGTCGGCGCGAGCGACGCGCGCAAGAATCTTGCGACGCTGGCAGCCGCACACCGGCGCGTCTTTCCGGACGGCGACGTCGCGCTCGCCTGCGTGACGACGGATGCGCCGGAGGGGACGATCGAACTGCGCGACGTGCGCTTCGGCCTGTTGCGCGACCTCTATCGCGGTGCGTTGGCATTTGCGATGCCCTCGATCTATGAAGGCTTCGGGATTCCGCCGCTCGAGGCGATGCGTTGCGGGACGCCGGTCATCGCGTCGCGAGCGTCCTCGATCCCCGAGGTGTGCGGCGATGCGGCCCTCTACGTCGACGAGCCGGAGAGCGTGGATGCATGGGCGGCCGCGCTGCGGAGCTTGACCGACGATGGCGCCATGCAGGCGTCGCTCCGGGCACGCGGGACCGAACGTGCGGGCCGGTTCTCGTGGAACGCGACCGCCGAGGCGACCCTCGCAGTGCTCCGCGAGGCGGCCTCGTCGTGAACGCGCAGCGCGCGACCGCGCACCTGATCCTGGGCCCGCGCGAGGAGCCGTTTCTCGGCGCACTGCTGGCATCGCTCGACGGCTCGGTCGAGAGCGTCATCGTCAACGACAACGCACCCGGACCTTCGCCGCATGCGCTCGCACTTGCGGCAAGCGCCTTCGCCGCGCGTGGCGCACTCGTGGTGGACCGCACGCCGTTCGTCGATTTCTCGACGGCGCGCAACATCTGTCTGCGGCTACATGCGGAGCGGGATGCGGGCGAGTGGGTCGCCTTCGTGGACGCCGACGAGGTCCACGGCGATGCCGTCGCGCGGATCGCGCGGAACCTGCATGCCGCTCCGGACGAGGTCGGATACGTCGATGGCTACACGTGGCATTTCTTCCAGTCGCCCGAGTGGTACACGTCGATCGAGCGGCGGATGTCGTTCTTCCGGTTCGGCCCGAACGTGCGCTGGGAGGGACGCGTGCACGAACAGCTCCGGGGCGTGAGTGGCACGCGGGTCGCGCTGCCGTACGTCTACGCCCACTACGGCCATATCCTGACGCCGCGTCGGCATGCCGAAAAAGGACGGCTCTACTCGAGCCTCGGTCAGGAGGGCACGATCGTGGCTGAAGACGCGCTCGATAGGATCGATCCCGCCCGCTACTTCGCGGCGACGTGGCCGAGACTGTTGCCGTTTCGCGGCGAGCACCCGGCAGCAGCGCGACCGGTGTTGGCGCGCCTGCGTGCCGAGCTTGCGGAGCAGTTCGAGCGGACCGACGGCCTGGTGCGCGCGGGTCAGGCTTGGCCGCGTCGTCTACGCAACCTGCTCGAAGCCGCGAACTACGAGATGCGCTGGCGCGGCCGCGCCGCCAACCCGCTCGCGCGTCGATTGATGCGTGCATGACCGTCGAACTTTTCGGCAATGGGGACGAGCGGGTGCGCGAAGCGCTCAAGGTGCGGTTCCGGGTCTTCGTCGACGAGCAGAACGTCCCGCGCGAGATCGAGTTGGACGAGCACGACGAGCCGGCCGATCGACTGGCCGTTCACGCGCTGGTGCGCGACGGCGACCGGGTCGTGGCGGCGGGGCGTTTCTACGAGCGCAATCGCGGGACCGTACAGGTCGGGCGGATGGCGGTCATGCGCGAGGCGCGGGGTCGCGGCGTCGGACGGCTACTCCTCGACGCACTGCTGGAAGAGGCGGTCAAACGCGGGTACGTGCGCGCCCGACTCTCGGCGCAGACGCACGCGCTCGAATTCTACCGTAAGGCCGGGTTCGCCGCGTTCGGCGATGACTACGACGACGCCGGCATTCCGCATCGCGACATGGAGCGACCGCTGTAGCGGTCGCATCGCGCCGTCGCTCGGGCCGGTCACGATCTACTCCGCCGCCGCGGCCGCCGCTGCAGCGGCGACTCTGACATCGCGGGGCGGTCGCATGAAGAACACGAACGGCGTGCTGATCACGAAGACGATCGCGGTCAAGCGGAAGAGATAGTCGTAGGCGATGGTGGTCGCCTGCTGACCGACGAGGCCCGTCAGCACGGCGATCGAGTACCCGTGCGAACTGGTGACGCCCGAGGCGAGTTCGGTATAGGCAACCGCGCCTTGGTGCGTGAGCAACGTCGTCAGAATGGCGATGCCGAACGATCCGCCGAGTTGGCGGAGGAGCACCGAGACGCCCGTCGCACCGGCGAGTTCCGCGATCGGAACCGCGCCGAGCGTGACGGTCGAGAGGGGCACGAACATGAAGCCCAGCGCGAGCCCTTGAAACGCGCGCGGCCAGAAGAAGTCCCAGTAGCCCGACTGGGATGTCAGATAGCCCATGTCCCAGGTCGACCAGGCGAAGAGCAGCATGCCGAACGCGACTAAAATGCGCGGATCGATGCGGCCGATCAGGCGCCCTACGACGAGCATCGAGAGGGCCGTCGCAAGCGCACCGGGGAGCAGCGCGAGACCGGTATCGTAGGCCGTATCGCCGATGATGTTCTGAAGGAAGAGCGGCAGGATGAGGGCGGTTCCGAACAGCCCGAAGCCCATGATGACGCCCATGATATTGCCGATCGTGAACGTCCTGAAACGGAAGACCCGGATATCGACGAGCGGGTGCTTGTCGCGTAGCGTCTTCCAGACGAACCAGACCAGCGCGACGATCGAGAGCCCCGTCAGGAGGACGATCGTCGAGGACGAGAACCAATCGTCGTGTTCGCCCCGCTCGAGCACGTATTGGAGCGACGCCAGACCTGCCGTCAACAGACCGAGCCCGAGCCAGTCGACGCTCCCTTTGATCTTCGCGATGAAATGCGGGTTCGGAATGTAGAGCATCGTCATGATGACCGCGACGATCCCGATCGGGATGTTGATGTAGAAGATCAGCGGCCAGTTGGCGTTGTCGACGATGTAGCCGCCCAGGACCGGACCGACGGCCGGGCCGACCATCGCGCCCAGCCCGAAGATCGCCATCGCCTGGCCGCGTCGCTCGGGCGGGTACGTCTCGAACAGGATCGCCTGCGCGGTCGGCTGCAGCGCGCCGCCACCGAAGCCCTGGATCACGCGATACGCGACCAGTTGCCAGATCGACGTCGCCGTTCCGCAGAGGATGGATGCGAGGGTGAAGAGCACGAGCGAGGCGGCGTAGAAATTCTTGCGGCCGAAGTACGCCGTCAGCCAGCCGTTGAGCGGCATGACGATGACGCTTGCCAAGATGTATCCGGTGACGACCCACGAGACTTCGTCGACCGAGGCGCCGAGATTGCCGCCGATGTTGGGGATCGCGACGTTGACGATGGTGGAGTCGATGATCGCCATGATCATGCCGAGCATGACGGTGATAGTGATCAGGGCGACGGGCTGCCCGGCGGCGTGCGCGCTATATTTCGGGCCGCCTGTCGCCGTCGCTGTGGTGGATGCCATCGTCGTTCCGTCCAACCGCCCTTTCGCACCTCAGGTTTCACTACGGACGGCAGGGTCGCCTCGCACGGGTTCTGAACGCGAACGTCATGAAAACGCGCTTACTGACTCTGGTCGCATTCGTGGCCTGTGCGACGACCTGCTACGTCCCGGCGATCGCCGATGGCGGCGGTGTCACCACCATCGCCGTCGGGAGATGCACGGGCGCGGGTCCAGTGGCCGGACCGTGGGACATCTACGAGGATATGTTCGCTGCCGACGCTCCCACCTGGCTGCCGACGCATACGCACCAGGGCATCGAGTGCACGCTCGGGGCGAAGGGTACGACCATGTGGTGGTTTGCGGGCGCCGGCAAGGTTCCGGTGCCGGTCGGACGGGCGGTGCTGACCGCGCAAGGACGCGTGCACACGGCCGGCGACGACGGGCCGGCGCCGATGGCGTACTTCGCCGTCCACGTGTTGGTCGCGGGCGCGCCGTATCGCACGCTGGTCCCGGACGCGAGCGCACCGCCGGTCGTCTCGACGCACGGTGCCTCGCGCTTCCACAACATCTTTCCGGCCCAGCCCGGGTATGCGGGAACGTTCGTCGTGAATATGCGTCTGCGTGGGATCGCGGCGCGCGGAGGGTTCGATCTCGGCCGCCAGCCCGGCATCGGCTACCATACGGTCGTCTCCGGCACGCTCACCGTGACGCTCGGCGGGGCCACGAGGACCTACGGACCGGGCGCGGCGTTCTCGGTTCCGGCGAGGGTCCCGGTCGGCATCCGCAACCTCGGAATCGGGCCGGCGGTTCTCGCCTCCGCTCGGGTGGTAGCGGCCGGGGCGCAGTAACGCGCCCATCTCGGACGCGTCCCAAGTCGTTGATGTGGGAGCGCAAGCATGCTAGGGTAGCCGAGCTATGCCCCATCCACACTCGTATTCCGAGGCGAACGCCGCCTTGTTCATCTCGTCCGTTCCCGTCCTGGCCCTGATCGGCCTGATGGTCGGAGAGCGCGTCGAGGCGTTCCGGCGCCGCGTCCGCCCGCCCGAGGAGCCCTCGGCGGTCCTCGTACCCGGCCTCAAACCGGCGATTGGCCTCGAGTAGCCTCCCCGTCCTTGACGCCTGCCGGGGGGCGGGGGTATACTGTGCCCCTATGCCCCGCGGCTGGTAAGCCACTTGCGTAGAGGCGACATCCTCCAAGGCCAGGACGGAGTCGCCTTTTTGGCGTGCCACCAACCCCGGGCGCAAATTGCGCGCGCATCCTTATAATATAGAGCGAGAGAAAGCAAAGAATGGCGAAAACGACGGCTCCGAAGTCCCACGCGAAGAGCTCCGCGGGCACGAAGGGCAAGTCGAAACGTATGGACGCGCCTGCCGGCAACGGCAATGCGTCGCAAGCTACGTTCCCGATGTCCGCCGGTGCGTTCACGATCGAAACGCCGCCGGACCCTGGTTCCAAGCGCAAACGGCATTCGTTTGCGAAGATCATGGACGTCCTCGAGATCCCGAACCTGATCGAACTGCAGAAAGCATCGTTCGACTGGTTTAGGAACGACGGCCTGGGCGAGGCGTTCGCTTCGATCAGCCCGATCAAGGACTTCACCGGCAACCTGATCCTCGAGTTCGGCGAGCATTCGCTCGGCGAGCCCAAGTACACGATCGAGGA
>JBEPVY010000043.1:0-16394 GCA_041690835.1 Vulcanimicrobiota bacterium
GTGACGCCGCGCGCGATCTCGATCTCGCAAGCGACCGAGTTCGGCACGGTCTACACGCTGGCCGAGTTGCGCGCCCTCGCGTCGCTCGCACATGCGAACGGACTCTTCCTCCACGTGGACGGCGCGCGCATCGCGAACGCCGCGGTCGCGCTCGGTGCCGGCCTACGCGAATCGACGCGCGATTGCGGCGTCGACGTGCTGACCTTCGGCGGCACCAAGAACGGCCTGATGTACGGCGAAGCGGTCCTGTTCTTCGACGAGACGCTGCATGGTGGGGCCGCCGAACACGCGCGCAAGCAGACCACCCAGCTCGCCTCCAAGATGCGTTTCATCGCCGCGCAGTTCGAAGCGTTGCTGACGGACGACCTGTGGCGCAAAAACGCCACGCATGCCAACGCCATGACGACGCGACTCGCCACGCGTATCGCCGGTATCCCCGGTATCGAGATCACGCGTCCGATCGAGACGAACGCGATCTTCGCCAGTCTCGACCGCGCCGCGATCGCGCGCGCCCAGGCCGAGTTCTTCTTCTACACCTTCGACCAGGCGCGCCCGGAAGTACGCTGGATGACCTCTCACGCCACCCGCGAGCGCGACGTCGATGCGTTCGCCGACGCATTGGCGCGAGCAATGCAGTGATCGCCTCTGCGGCGCCCGTCTGGAGCCCGGCGCAACCCGATCTCACATCGCGAAGTGCCGCCGCCATCTAGGTAGTCGGTCGCCCGGTGCCTAAAGGTCCCGGGGATGAAGCTTCGCCTCGTTGCAACCGCGCTCGCCCTGACGTTGATCTTCACGGCCGCCACCCCGGTCTCGGCCGCGATCCCACTGCTCGCCGGCGTCCATACGGTGACCGCCGAGGACGGCAGCGCGCGCATCACGCTCACGTTCAATAGCCCGGCACCCGTCACCCGAATCGTGCACAATGCCGCGAACCTGGTCCACGTGGTGTTCTTGGGTTCCGCGCTCGGGCCGAACGAACACCCGGTCATCCCGCCCGGCGGCGAGATACGGGCCGGCTCGTTCAACGATTTTGCGGGGATCGGTTTCCGACTCGACCTGCTGCTCGCGAAGAGCGTTGCGGTCCGCGTCGAGGCCACGCCCGGTTCGAACGTCGTGATCGTCCACGTTCCGGCGGCCCACTCCGACGTCGAAGCGTCGGCGAGCGGGCCGGTGCAGGCGATCAACGGCATGCAGACCGTCTATATCCCGCTCTCGTTTGCCGATGTCAGCGAAGTCGCCGGCATACTCGTCAAAGATTCGACCGTAACCTCGCTCGACGGTTTCACACCGCAATCGCCGTTCGCGGCGCCGACGCCGAATCCGAATAGCGGCGGCGGCGGTTCGGGACAGAGCCCCAAGACGCCGACCTACGTGACGCTACCGACGGCCAACATCATGACCAAAGACGTCCCGAACGGCAAGCGCCTCGACGAGCACGTGGCGATCGATCGCCGTTTGAACGCGGTCGTCTTGACGGGCACGCCCGCCGAGATCGCCGCCTACCGTCAGATCATCAAGCTCATCGACGTTCCCGAGCAGAGCATCCTGATCGAAGCCGAGATCGTCGAACTGACCGAGAGCGGCGCGCAGGATCTCGGACTCGATTTCTCACCCGGCGGCGGCCCGCTCGGGACAGGCTCGCTCACGTTCAACTCGGGTAGCCGCGCCACATCGACCCTGGCGCTACGCGTCGAACTGAACGCGCTCGCGATCAAGGGCGCGGCCAAGATCCTCGCACGCCCGCGCATCCTCACGCTCAACGCCAAGACCGCCGCGATCCTCAGCGGCGAAGCGGTCCCGATCGTCAACTCGGTGCTCGTGCCGAGCGGCGGCGGAACCATCATCGAGAATCAGGTGCAGTACATCAACGTCGGCGTCAGCCTGCAGATCCTGCCACGCGTCTCGGCGGACGGTCGGGTCACGACCCAGGTCTTCTCGGAAGTCTCGAGCATCATCGACTACGTCGGCACCGCACCGCGTATCGCCGTGCGACAAGGGCTCACGTCGGGCATCGTGGCCGACGGTGAGTCCCTGTTGGTCGGCGGCTTGATGCAGCAGACCGAGATCACGAGCCTGAGCAAAGTCCCGGGGCTCGGCGATCTCCCATTGATCGGCGCGTTCTTCCGGAACAGTACGACCAGCGCGCAGACCACGAATCTCTACCTCGTCATCACGCCCCACGTGCTGACGACCAAGATCCGCTAAGCGCGGCTTACGGCGAAGCGGATGCGGGTGCGTCCGTGATCGGCGCGTTGAAGCGCAGTTCGATGGTCGCGCCGGCCGGCACTTCGATATCCGTCTTGAGCGCTTGCGAGGCGGCGTAGCCGCCGATCGCGCCGAGCATGCCGTGACCCTTGCCGAGGTGCTTGCCCGCGACGGCGCCGCCGATCATCATGCCGATCGTGCGCAGGTGATGGGTCTTCGGATCGAACTCGCGACGTGAGACGACGGCGACGTCGAGCGGCTCGGTCGTACCATCGGCCAGGCGGATGTCGTCGAATACGAGCGTCATGTTCGGCTTGCGCATCGGTCCGGCCGCGATCACGCCGACCACATGGCCCTCGACGACGGCACCGGCAAGCGGACCGCCCTTGGTCTCGACGAGCGTGAACCTATCCCCGTCCTTGTTCGTCTTGGTCCCGAGCCCGTTCGAGAGCTTGCCGAAGAACGACGTGCCGGACGCGGCCACTACCGGGCCGGCCGGAGCGGTCGCGTTGGAGACGGCGTTCTGGACGGTGATGGCGGACTTGTTGCTGCCGCAAGCCGCCAAGAACGCGACGGCGACGGCGGCGATAAGAAGGCGGTTTTTCATGCCGGGGGCTTTCGTCCGGGGCGCCGAACGCGCCTTTCATGGCGAAGATCCTCGACAAACGGGTTGAATTTACCGTACGCGGCGTCATCATCGGCGCGCTCATCACGTTGGCGTTCACCGCGGCCAACATCTACATCGGCCTGAAGATCGGGCTGACGTTCGCATCTTCGATCCCGGCAGCCGTCATCTCGATGGCGGTGCTGCGTTGGTTCAAGAACTCGACGATCTACGAGAACAACATCGTCCAGACGATCGCGTCGGCCGCCGGCACGCTCTCGGCCGTGATCTTCGTGCTGCCCGGGCTCGTCATGATCGGATGGTGGACCGGCTTCCCCTACTGGGAATCGTTCGCGGTCTGCGCGGTCGGCGGCATCCTCGGCGTGATGTACACCATCCCATTACGCAGAGCACTCGTCACCGATTCCGACTTACCCTATCCCGAAGGCGTCGCTGCGGCCGAAGTGCTGATCGTCGGTTCGAAGGACGCTCGTGCCGCCGAGAACCGTCGCGGCCTGATCACCGTCGCTTGGGGCGCGTTCGCCTCTGCAGCGTTTCTCGCGCTCACGTACACGCGCATATTTGCCGACAACGTGAGCGCATATTTCCGCGCGGGACTCAGCTCGACCGGGATCACGATCGGTCTTTCGTTCGCGTTGCTGGGCGCCGGGCATCTGATCGGTCTGGCGGTCGGCATCGCGATCTTCGCTGGGCTCTTCCTCTCCTGGGGAGTCCTCGTCCCGATCTTCACGTCGCTCCATCCGATGGTCGGCGACGCGGCTACGGTCGCCGGCTCGATCTACTACGGCTACGTGCGCTTTATCGGCGTCGGCACGATCGGCGTTGCGGCGATCTGGACGATCTTCAAGCTCGCCGTTCCGGTCTGGCGCGGACTGCTCTCGTCGATCGAGTCGTCGCGAACCCGAGCGCGCGGCAGAGAGACGGACGTTCCGATGGCGGAGCGCGACCTCCCGATCGGAACCGTCACCATCATCAGCCTCGCCTGTCTCGTTCCGCTCGCGATCCTGCTGGTCGCATTTCTGATCGGCGGCCCGCTCAACGCGTACATCGTGCCGATCGTCGCGATCGCGATCGTCTACGTCGTCGTCGTCGGCTTCGTCATAGCGGCTGTCTGCGGCTACATGGCCGGTCTTATCGGTTCTTCGAACAGCCCGGTCTCCGGCCTCGCCATCCTCGCCGTCCTCGGCATTTCGCTGGCGCTCTTCGGCCTGGCCAGGAACTCGCCGGTCGCGGCTCAACAGGCGGCCATCGCCTTTTCGCTTTTCGTCACGGCCGTCGTCCTGTGCGTGGCGACCATCGCGAACGACAATCTTCAAGACCTGAAGACAGGGCAACTGATCGGCGCGAATCCGGCTCGTCAGCAGGTCGCGCTGATCGTCGGCACGCTGGTCGGCGCGGCCGTCATTCCGCCGATCCTCAACATGGTCAATCGCGCCTATGGCTTCGTCGGTTCGCCGATGCACGGTCTCGGCAATGCGGCCCCGCTCAACGCGCCCCAGGCCGCGCTCATCTCGACGCTCGCGAAGAGCGTGATCGGCGGCGTCGTCCCGTGGAACCTTATCTGGATCGGCGTCGCTATCGGCGCCGTCGCGATCCTCATCGACGAGTTCCTCGTGCGCGCGTCGGGCGGGCGTCGGAAGTTCCCGCCGCTCGCGGTCGGGCTCGGCATCTATCTGCCGGCATCCGCGACGTTCCTCGCCTCGGTCGGTGCGATCGCCGGCTACTTCTACAATCGCTGGGCCGGTGGCAAGAAGAACCCCGAGGATACGAAGCGGCTTGGCATTCTTCTGGCATCCGGCCTGATCGTCGGCGAGGGCATCCTCGGCGTGCTCTACTCCGGCCTGATCATCGTCACCGGTAAAGGCACGCCTCTCGCACTGGTCGGCGACTCGTTCCAGCCGATCGCGATCTGGCTCGGGCCGATCGTCTTCATCGCGCTTGCGCTCTATCTCTATCGCTGGATCGCAACGAAGTCGCAGACCACGTAGTTATGGCGAGCGATGACCGTCGCTCGAGAGAAGCTCTTCGTCTGGCTGGCGTATGCCGGCATGTGTCTGATCTGGGGCACGACGTGGCTCGCGATCAAGGTCGGACTGCACGCGCTCGCGCCGCTGACCGGCGTCGGCCTGCGCTTCCTGATCGCCGGTGCATTTCTCTACGTCCTCGCGTTCGCGCGCGGGGAGCTGCGCCCGCTGCGCGAGTTGCCGTGGAAGCTGATCCTGGTGCTGGCCGCATTGCTCTTCGGGTTGAACTACATCCTCACGTACACGGCCGAAGTCAAGCTCGATTCGGGCTTGGTCGCGGTGCTCTTCGGAACGCTCCCGTTCTTCGCGTTCGCCTTCGCACATGCGATGCTCGGCGAGAAGATCACGCCGCGCATCTGGATCGGTTCGCTCTTGGCGTTCGGCGGCGTGGCCGTCATCTCGTTGGTCGGTGAAGTCCGCGGCGAGCCGCTCTTCGCGCTGGCCGCGATCGGTGCGGCCGCTAGCTCCGCGTTCGCGAACGTCTACGCCAAGCGTCACTCCCACCATCGCCCCCTGCTCACGCTGCCGCCCGCGATGGTGATCGCGGGAGCGGTCGTGCTCGCCATCGGTCTGTTCGCCGAGCATACCGACTGGTCGCTCGCGCTCTCCGGCTCGTCGCTCTACGCGCTGCTCTACCTCGCGATCTTCGGTAGCGGCATCGCGTTCTTCCTGATGATGTGGGTCCTGCAACGCCTGCCCGTCTCGATCGTCGGGCTCTCATCGCTGGTCTTTCCGGTGATCGCCATCATCGTCGGCACGCTCTTCGGCGGCGAGCACTTCACCGAGCGCGAACTGCTCGGGTCGGCGCTCGTCGTCGTCGGGCTGTGGCTCGCGCTACGAACCCAGGCGCCGCCTCAGGGTAGCGGCGGGGACGCTCCCGCGGCGCATCCGAGTTCGCTGGTCGACTCGCCGGCCGCCGAGTAGAACTCTTCGGCCGC
Organism: Vulcanimicrobiota bacterium; assembly: GCA_041690835.1. Classification (GTDB taxonomy): domain Bacteria; phylum Vulcanimicrobiota; class Vulcanimicrobiia; order Vulcanimicrobiales; family Vulcanimicrobiaceae; genus JALYSX01. Next base: position 5,793 of record JBEPVY010000043.1, read on the forward strand.
CTCCCAGTCCTCTGCCGCACCGATCAGCGCGTCCGCGCTCTCGGTCGCGCTGGGGTCGCCGAAGAGTCCCGCAAGCATTCCGAGCACTACGAGCGCGCAGCGTGCTCCACGCGAAGCTCGGTTCACCGCGTGGCCCGTCTTGATCGATTCGCTGGTCTCGGACGGCGTCAGCGCGGCTTCCTCCGCACCGGTATCGTGCATGCCGTCTTGCATCTGATCGCGCACCGAGCCGTCCGGCGCGAGGATCCACCAGCCGTAATCGTCTCCGGCCGGCAGCGCGACCGGCGCGACCGGTGCGAATGCCGACGCGCCATTCGCCAGCGCGTCCGTTAACCGGGCTTTTGCATCGGTCGAAGCGCCGAGCCCGTCCACGTCCGCCGAAGTGGCGACCAGTTTCGCGGAGCCACCCGCCTTGCGCGACGCGTCGAAGACGGCGATCACGTCCATCGCGGGGACGAGTGCGGGCGCCATGTCGCGTTGTGCGGCTGCGAACAGCTCATCCGCGTTGGTCGCCGTACGCTCGGCGATCAGCGATGCGACGCCCCAAGCCGCGACGTCGGACGCGTTGCCGCCGTCGGGGAGCGCGGCGTCGCTCGCGATATCCATCGTCAGCACGGGGGCGGCGAGCCCATTGAACATGCGCGGCGCGATCCCCGCAAACGAGATTCCCGGAACGACGTTTCGGATCGGCAGTGCCTTGACGCCGCGCTCGTCGGCGAAGATGGCGCGCCGGACCGCATAGTAGCTACGTTGCATGCCACCGAGCGCGCGGATGGTCGTCGGCAGATCGTTCTTGGGCGCGACCTTTCCGCGTTCGCCGGTTCCGACGACCGCCGAGCCTAGGCTCGTACCGATATTCCAGACGGTTGCGAACGGCGCATAGGCATTGTCGTTCCACTCCGCAAGCGTCGCCGTACCGGCGTGCCCGCTCGCCCGATCGGCGTACGCGACGCGGTCGAAGATCGGGCGTTCGACCAGCACCGGCTTCGCGCCCCGCGTCGCGACCGCGACGTCGAGCCAGAGCGCGACCGGCTCGGTCTGTGGAATCGTCGGCGTCGGGGCGGGTGTCGCGCTCTCGACGGCGGGCGATGCGAAGAAGTCGGTACCGCCCTGCGCCTTTTTCATCGACGACGATCCGGGCGCGGCATCCGCCGGAGGCGGCGGCACCAGGATCGCCGGCGCGGTCGTGATGTCGGGGCCGAGCCGCAGCTCCGGTGTGAACGAGAGCGGACCCTTATCGGGCGGAAGTTCGAACCTGAACGTCAGGGATCGTTCCGCCACATCCGCCGCGCGTACCGAGACGGCCGCCACGTTCGCATCGTCGAGCTTCGATCCGGTTCGCGTCTGGTACCGCAACGTCGCACTGACCGTATCGTAAGCGTCGTCCGGCATAACATCGGCGGTCGACGCGGCGACGCAGAGCGCATCGCCCGGTTTCGCCTTCGCGAGCGTCGGATCGAGATCGAGCCACGCACCGTTCTGTTGTACTTGGACCCAGACGTGGTCCGCCGCGATCGGACGGACATCGACGGCGTGCGCGCCCGACTGGGCACCGGCTGCGTGTAGGTCGTTGGCAAGCGCGGCGCTCTCGTCGCGCGCCTGCGCGATCGTTCCGGTCCAGAGCGCACCCAGATGCTCGAGCACCGCTTTGGTATTCGCCTTGGTCGCCTTTGCGGCTGCGGCGGCGGCCCCGCGCGCGGCGATCGACGGCGTGCGATACGCCGAGCGTTCGGCACTCAAGAGCGCGTCGGTCTGCGCCGACGAGAGCGTACACGAGGCGAAACGGATCGGCGTCGACGGCGACGCAGAGCGCACGAGATCGTGGAGCAACAGCGCCTTGTCGTATGCGTTTCCGGCGCCGTCCGCGAGCGTCACCGCCGCTCCGCGGAATACGCCGGCATACGTTTCGTATGCAACGCCGTCGGCGACGCGCGCGAGGAGCGCAGCGGTGGCCGGCCCGATCCGGGCGGCTTCCGCCGCGACCGAGGGTGCGATCGGCGCGGGCGTCGCGGTGGCGCCGCCGCTCGCACCTGAAGAGGAACAGCCGGCCATAAGCGATGCGACCAAGGCGATCGCCACGATACGATGCTTCATGCCGAAAGTATACTGCCGCTGCGGCGAATCACCCCGTTGGATGGGCCTTACGGTCTATCGCGCGGAGATGGCGAGCGTGCAGCCCCGGTAGACGGTGATCAGCGCGCCGCCGTGCCCGACCGGAATGGTCAGCGTCTTGGTCTGCACTTTTCCGCATCCGCTGATCGCGAAGGTGTACTTGGTGATGCCGAACGGCAATTCGAACTCGTGGCGCTCGCCCAACTTCACGAACACGGACTGGCCGTCGTGGTTCGGGACGGTGACGCGCGCGTTCACGCCCTCGTCTTGTGCGTAGACCTCGACGACGAGCGGTGGGTTGGAGCCAGCCCTCGCCGGCACGCTCAGCGTGCACGCGAGAATGGCCAGAAGCATCGAGACCCGTACTGCGGTGGCGATCATAAGCGGTGCCCTCCGTCGGCGTCGTTCTGCGAGAGGTCGCTCGCTCCCTCAGGCAACGCGACGGGCAGGCGAAGAGTTCCCATATTCCAGTCGCACCGCCGTGCAGGAACGGGGGCCCATTTGTCGCCTATTTGCGCACATGGGAGAGTACGGGTCTGGTGGCCCGCGCGGTCTTCAAAATCGTCGAGGCCGGCGCAATCCGGCTGCTAGGTTCGATTCCTAGCCTCTCCCGCCAATCGCTATCACGAAAGCGCGGTGCGGTGCCACTCGAATCCGATGCGATCTACGATTGTCCCGTTTGCGGAGAGACGAATGCGATCGGCATCGACGTGACCGGCGGCGCGCATCAGCGCCTGCTGGAAGACTGTCCCGTCTGCTGTCGCCCGCTGGTCTTCACCATCGCCGTCGATCGAGACGGCGATGGTGTGGTCGAATCGGTCGAAGCGGAGTAGCCTAGGTCAGCACTTCCGCGTGAGACGATAGCCGCCACCGGCCAGGTGCTTTCCGTCGGCGCTAAGCGTCGTCACGTGATCGCCGTAGTAGGTGAGGGTGGCGGTCGTACCGGTGAGATACCAGCTGCCCGAAACGCCGTCGTCACCGGTCAGGCTGTTATCGACGGTCATCACGAACGACTTGCTCGGGTCGTTGTCGTTGACCCACGTTCCGACGAGATTGACGGTACTGCAGCCCGTCGGGAGCGGCGTCGGCGTCGCGAGCGCGACCGTCGGCTTGCCCGAGAACTGATGCGCCACGTCGAGACAGAGGTCGGAAGCGCCATACAGGCTGCCCGGCTTCTGCACGGCGCAGGTGAAGGTCGCGACGTAGCCCTTGCCGAGCGACGTGCAGTGCACGACCGCCGATGCGGTTCCCGGCGAGCCCACGAGCGGGCCTTGCGCGCTCCAGTCGCCGCTCCCGTCGTGCGACTCGGCGGCATCTGCAAGATAGGTGTTGAGCGCAGTCTTCGCTTTGACGCCGCAGTCCTGAAGCGACCCGGTCGGTAGGACGTAGCGGATACCCGTCGTCACTTCGACGGCGCCGCGCGCGCCCGCACCGAGCGCCACGATACCCGCGATCAACAGAAGCGCGAAGATCTGCTTGCGATCGATTTTTACTGCCACGTGATGACTCCCGGTTGTGTATCGAACGCTTTCTGGACGCGCCCGCAGAGATCGGTTGCGCTCTCCGCGTTGGCCGGCCGCTCGATCACGCAGGTGAGCGTGACGACGTAGCCCTTGTCGACCGGAAAACAATGCACCGCAGCCGAGGCCGAGGAGTGGCCGTCCGCATCCGCCGGTCCGAAGCCGAGCCATTGACCCGTTCCTTCGCCCGCTTCAAACGGAGGTTGGAGGACGCTCGCGAGCGCGGCTTTCGCTTTCGCACTGCAATCGTCGGCCGTACCGACCTTCGCCGTCCCGCGCGCGCCCGAGACCATGTCGAGCGCCGCGTTTGCGGGCGTCTGAACGGCCACGACGGCGATCGCGAGGGCGGCGATGAGTATGCCGGCAGAGAGACGGGGCAATCGGATCACGAGGCACCTCCTACGGGGATGTTGGCTAGGTGAAGTGCGGCGGCCGTGCTTGCACGGACGTCGCGACAGAGGTCCGCGTCTTGGGCGATCGAGCGCCCATACGACGGGATGATCTCGACCAGACGCGCCTTCCATTCCGGGAGGCGATCTTTGAAGACGCGCTCGATCACGTCGAGCATGATCGCGACCGAGGTCGACGCGCCCGGCGATGCGCCCAGGATCGCGGCGATCGAACCGTCCGCGGCCGCGATCACCTCGGTGCCGAACTGCAGTTTGCCGCCACTCTTGGCATCCGGCCGGATCACCTGGACGCGCTGGCCCGCGATCACCAGACGCCAATCGTTTGGATCTGCGTCGGGGAAGAACTCGCGCAGTTGCGAGAACCGGCTGTCCTTCGATTCGAGAACCTGACCGACCAGATACTTCGTCAGCGCGAAGTTGTCGCGCCCGACGGCGAGCAACGGTCCGAGATTGTCGGCTTGCACCGAGAACGGCAGATCGGCATACGAACCGCTCTTGAGGAACTTGCTCGAGAAGCCGGCGTACGGGCCGAAGAGCAGCGAACGATTCCCGTCGACGACGCGCGCGTCGAGATGCGGCACCGACATCGGCGGCGCCCCGACCGAGGCTTTGCCGTAGACCTTGGTATCGTGGCGCGCGACCACGCTCGGCGTATCGCAGCGCAGGAAGAGTCCGCTCACGGGGAAGCCGCCGAAGCCCTTGCCCTCGGCGATGCCCGACTTCTGCAAGAGTTTAAGCGCACCGCCGCCCGCACCGAGAAGCACGAAGCCGGCCGAAACCGTCGACTTCGCGCCGGCCTTCAGATCCTTGACGGTGACGTTCCAGCGCGCGCCGTCGCGTTTGAGATCGGTGACGCGCGTCGAATATGAGGCGGAGAACCCGGGCTGCTTTTGCAAGTTCGCGATCATGCTGCGCGTGAGCGCGCCGAAATCGACATCCGTGCCGGTCATCATGCGGGTCGCCGCGATCGCCTCGCCCGGGGCGCGATTCCCCATCACCAGCGGCATCCACTCGGCGAGCGTCTTCGCGTCGTCCGCGTACTCCATACCGTGGAAGCAATGATGCGCGCTCATCGCGGCGTAGCGGGCTTTCAGAAATGCGACGTCGGCGGCGCCGCGCACGAGGCTGATATGCGGAACGTCGTGGATGAACGATTCGGGTGATGCGATCGCGCCGGTGCGAACCAGATGCGCCCAGAACTGGCGCGAGAGATCGAACTCGGTGTTGACGACGAGCGCCCGCTTGATCTCGACGCTGCCGTCGGCGGCGGCGGGCGTGTAGTTGAGCTCGCAGTAGGCGGCGTGACCGGTACCGGCGTTGTTATACGCGCTGGTGCTCTCTTCGGCCGGACCCTCGAGCCCCTCGTAGAGCGCGATCGTCAGGTCGGGCTGCAGTTCTTTCAGGAGAGCGGCAAAAGTCGCACTCATAATCCCGGCGCCGACGACGACGATGTCAGGCCGATTTTCCGCTGTTGGGCTCACGGAGAAACCTTCAGCCGCGACGGGCCCGGCGCCTGCGTTGGGGGCGAGACACCTGGGCGCAGCCTCATGTCAAGCCGTATGCGCGCAACATCTGCGTCAGTCGCTCGTCCGCGAGCCGATAGTTCTCGAGGTCGCGGATACGAAACGTATCGACCGCCGCGCGCAGGTCCGCGGATATTTCGTAGCCGTCGGATGGCTGCGGACTACCGTTGAGGGGCGGAAGGCCGCGTGCGAACGAGATGCCCAAGATGCGTTCGAGCACGGCGATGCTCTCCTCGTAGCGCTCGGCGATGCCGATCGCCGCAAAGCCGTCGAGCGGGATGCCGCCAAGGTAGAGGGTCTGGTGATCCGGGAACGTCTCGACCAGTTCGGCGACCGACAACTCGCGTTCGAGGAAGATATGATGCGCCGGGTGCGGGGAAGCGGCACGCGCCGCATGTGCGTGCGACGAGAGCGCATGCCGATAGGGATCGCGCAGGAACGCGATCAGCTTCGCATCCGGGAATGCATCGCGGTATTTATCAGCACGGAAATGCCCGTGGATCGCGTCGTAGTCGCGCGTCAGACGCTCGCGATCCGCGATCAGGTGATCTCGGCGCTTTCGCTCGTGCTCGCGAAGCGCCGGATCGTCGACCTCGGGCGCGTCGCCGTAGTCCCAGAGAACCCGTCCTCCGAGCGCGTCGGTGAGATCGCGCCGAAAGGTCGTGCCCGCGGTCTTCGGGACGTGCACCGAGATCAGCATGGGTGCTCTATCCTCGCCCGGAAGGCCGAGAACCTGGCCGATCCGATCGGGCAAGACCATCGGAAGATCGCCGCCGGGCTTGCCACCGAGGCGCCTCCCGTGCGATATTTGAGTTCACTCCTGCGCGATCTTTCGAATGCGATAGACCTCGCGCGCACTCGTAAAGACGACCGAACATCTCTACATTCGAAGACCTCGGCCTGAAGCCGGCGCTCTTACGCGCCCTCGCCGACATGCAGTTCACCACCCCCACGCCGATCCAAGTCCAGGCCATTCCACCGGCCATGGAAGGGCGCGACGTGCTCGCGAGCGCCCAGACCGGGAGCGGCAAGTCCGCCGCCTTCGGCCTGCCGATCCTCGATGCGCTGCTGGATCTGCCGCGTGGAAAGACCCGCGCGTTGATCCTCGCGCCGACGCGCGAACTCGCCGAACAGATCTGCGCCCACCTGCGCCTCCTCGCGAAGCATACCGACATCCGCGTCGCCCCCATCTACGGCGGCGTCGCGGCCGGCCCGCAGATCACCGCACTGCGGACGGGCGCCGATATCGTCGTCGCGACGCCGGGTCGCCTCTGGGATCACATGCAGAGCGGCAAAGCGCCGCTAAGTCACGTGTCGATCATCGTCTTGGACGAAGCCGATCGCATGCTGGATATCGGGTTCTTGCCGATCGTCCGGCGCATTCTCGGCCGCATCGAGACCGTCCAACAGATCCTCTTCTTCTCCGCCACCATGCCGCCGGCGATCCACGGCCTGGTACGCGACATCCTCGAGGAGCCCGTCCGCGTCGAGTTGGCGCTCGAGGCACAGAACGTCGAGACGCTGACCCAGAAGCTCTATGCCGTTCCGCAAGAGCTCAAGACGGCGCTCTTCATCGAGTTGCTCAAAGACGATTCGATCAGGTCGGCGATCGCGTTCACCCGCACCAAGGCGCGAGCCAACCGCCTCGCGATCGCGCTCCAAAAGGCGAATATCCAGGTCGCGCTGATGCACGGCGACCGCTCGCAGGGGCAACGCGAGCGCGCGCTCGGGTACATCAAGAGCGGTCGGGTCCGGGTCCTCGTCGCGACCGATATCGCCGCCCGCGGCATCGACATCCACCAGCTCGGACACGTCGTGAACTTCGACGTACCGTTGGCCGCCGAGGATTACGTGCATCGCGTCGGCCGGACGGCTCGCGCGCAAGCGACCGGGGATGCGATCACCTTTGCAGCCGACGACGAAGAGCCGCTGATCCGGCGTATCGAGTACATCATCGGCAAACGCATCGAGCGATCGGTCAACCCGCTCCTCCCCGAAGCGAGCGTCGAAGCGCCCAAGCCGCGCATGGTCTACCAGTCAAAGGTCCGCCGCCGCTAACTCGCGCCCCCTTGTCAAACGCTGCTCTCTGCGCAGTAGACCTTCGGAACGAGTTTTCCGGAGGAGGCTACTATGCAGACCATCGTGCCGGCGCAGCGCGCGCTGGAGTTCGGCATCTATCGCGACGGCGATAACAATCTCGACGCTTCGCAGGGGGAGGTCGTCAAACAGGCGCTCGACGTGAGCGCGAAGGATCCGAGTATCGGGTTCGCCGTCGAAGATACGACGCGGTCCCTCGACTCTGGTCGCTTCGCTCCCGGCGCTCGGGATGACAAGGCGTTGCACACGCTTGATTTCAATCTTGTCGATGGGCAGGTCGATCACGCGCATACCGGTCCGGCGCGCGATATGGCGAGCGAAGAGAATCTTGCGCGGTTCGTCGCGCATACGCTCGACGAGGCGCAGAAGTCGGGCGCGAAGCAGACCTGGATCGATCTCGTCGATCATGGCGCGGGCGACGGCGGTGGGCTCGAAGCGGACTCGACCCATCACGTGATGCCGATGCCGAAGATCGCGCAGGCGATCGCGGACGGCGTCGCACTTCACGCGAAGGAACATCCCGACGACGCCGGCCGCAGCATCGACGGGGTCGTCGCCAATCAATGCCTGATGGCATCGCTCGGTTTTGCGGATGCGCTCTCGGGCGTCGGTGTTAAGTACCTCGCCGCATCGCCCGAGACGATGCTCTCGCCCGGAACGCCGAGCACGGTCGCAGAAGCGATCGCCAAGCACGAGAACGATCCGGACGCGATGGCAAAGGCGGTGGTCGGGAACGTGATGCGTACGCGCTACGGAGACGCCGGCGATTCGTTCGGGCCCGCTGCGGCGTTCGACGTGCTCGACCTCGACCCGCAGAAGGTCGCGACGATGCGTGCAAGCGTCAAAGCGCTCAACGACGCGATGACCGGCGCAGCGCACGATCCGGGCGCGCGCGCGGCGCTACGCGACGATATCGACTCGGTCGACGGCATGGTCCGCTTCCCCGAGTCGAAGGGTCTTCCGTGGCACGCCGATCGCCCCGCGATCGCGACCTACGACGCGCTTGCAAAGGACACGCGGCTCGGCGACGACGTGCGGGCGAAAGCGCTCGCCGCAGAACGCAACGTCGATGCGCTCGTGCTCGCGCACCGCGAGAGTCATGGCTTCGCGCCGTTCGGCGGGAGCGATTACTCCGATGCCGCCGGCCCGACCGTCCATCTCCCGACCGCGAAGAATCAGATCGACCCGTGGGCGCCGGCTATCAGCGAGACCGACAACGCGTTCTACAAGGCCACCGACGCCGGGAACTTCACGAACGCGCTTATAGCCTAGTCAACAAGGCTAGGCCATGCTAAAATCGCGAGGTGGTGACCGTGAACATGTACGATGCCAAGAACCTATCATGCAGCGAAGTCCGGCCTTACGCTCCTGCCGATCGAAGTCGCGCATACCTTGCTTGCCGCTAGGCTTCCCTGCCATCACCGCGACCCGTTCGACAGAATACTGATCGCCCAGGCCGTCGTCGAGAATCTCGTCTTCGTCACCGTCGACCCGAGGTCGCAGCCTACGCCGTTCCGCTTTTCGCTTGACGACAAGCGGAACGGCTAGCGCGGGAACGTAAGCTTGGGCGCAGGCCGAGGGTTTCGCGCTCCACCGTGGTAGGACCGGGGGTGTCAACACGTTCGGTTCTCATCCACTACGACGTCTTCAAGAACGCCGGCAGTTCGGTCGATCGTATGCTCGAGTCGGCCTTCGGGGCCGGCTGGATCGCCTACGACCCGGTCGAGACGTATGGCCACATCATGCCGCTCGAACCGCTCGAGGCCTTCATCGCGGAGCACCCGCAGATCGCGGCGATCTCGTCGCACATCGCGCGCCCGCCGGTGCCGCAGGTCCCGGGCGTGACCGCTTACCCGGTCGTCTTCGTGCGCCACCCGACCCTGCGGGCCGCCTCGATCTACAAGGACGCGCGCAAGCGGCTCCTGGCCGGGCGCGACACCTTCGCCGAGTTCATCCGCTGGCACGTCCGGCAAGTCGACTCGCTGGTCACGAACTATCAGACGATGTTGCTCGCCGGCGCGCAGCCGGACGAAGACGGCACGCTTCCGCGCGTCGACGAGACATCGCTCGAAGAGGCGCTCGCGTTTCTCGGCAACCTGCCGGCGTTCGGCGTGGTCGAACGTTTCAACGATTCGCTCGCCGATCTGCGCGCGTGGCTCGGCCCGGTCTTTCCGCAGATCGACTGGACGCCGCCGCCGAGCAGAGGTGAGGGCGCCGAGCTCGCGACCATCGACGCGATCCGGGCCGACCTCGGCGAAGAGACCTATGCGATGTTGCTCGCCGCCAACGCCTTCGACATGCGCCTCTACGACGCGGCGCTTCGCCTCTTCGACGAGCGCCGCGCCTAGGATTTCTCCGGTCGGGCGACGATTTCACGGAGTATGAAACGTGCGCTTTTCGTGCTGCTGCTGGCGCTCTTCGCCGGCAGCCCGCTCTTCGCTCGGGCCGCAGAGTCCGCGGCCGGCCCACCGCTCGAAACCGCCGACGCGGTCTCGCAGCACGTCGTCACGATCGACGGTAAACCGGTCGCCTATACCGCCCGTGCCGGAACATTGGCACTGCGGGACGGCAACAACGTCGAGACGGCGCGCGTCTTCTACACCGCCTACACGGTCGCGGGCGCCGATCGCCCGGTCACGTTCGTGTACAATGGCGGTCCCGGCAGTTCGACCATGTGGCTGCGGATGGGATCGTTCGGCCCGGTCCGCGTCGCGGCTGCGAACGGCACGTCGGGCGGCCCCGCACCGTACCGCATCGAGGACAATCCGAACAGTCTGCTCGACAAGACCGATCTCGTCTTCATCGATATGCCCGACTCGGGCTTCGGCCGCATCAGCCCCGGCAAAGAGAAGCAGTTCTTCGGCGTCGATCAGGACGTCGCCGCATTCGGCCAGTTCATCTCCAACTATCTCTCGCGCTTCGACCGCTGGAACTCGCCGA
>JBEPVY010000044.1:0-16003 GCA_041690835.1 Vulcanimicrobiota bacterium
GCAACCGCGTTGTAGTCCCGCCCATGGACATATACAGCGCGGTCGACGGAATTCCGGGCGACCTGCACCTCGTCCACCTGGGCGCGCGCGCGCTCGGTGGCGCCGGGCTGGTGATGACCGAGATGGCCTGCGTCTCGCCCGAGGGGCGGATCACGCCGGGTTGCACCGGCATGTATACGGCCGCGCAGCGCGACGCGTGGGCGCGCATCGTCACCTTCGTGCACGAGCGCAGCGATGCGAAGATCGGTCTGCAACTCGGGCACTCCGGGCCCAAAGGCTCCACCAAACTGATGTGGGAGGGCATGGACGAGCCGCTCGACGTCGGCAACTGGCCGATCGTCGGGCCCTCGGCGCTCCCGTACGCGGAAGGTAACGCCGTGCCGCACGCGTTGACGCGCGCCGAGATGGACGCGATCCGCGACGAGTTCGTGCGCGCGGCGCGGATGGGCGATGAAGCCGGCTTCGATCTGCTCGAACTTCACGCCGCGCATGGCTATCTGCTCTCGGCGTTCATCACGCCGTTGCGGAACAAGCGTACCGACGAATACGGCGGCTCCTTGGTGAACCGGCTGCGCTATCCGCTCGAGGTCTTCGCCGCGATGCGCGCGGTCTGGCCCGAGGCGAAGCCGATGTCGGTCCGGATCTCCGCGACCGACTGGCACCCGGACGGCATCGCGGAAGAAGATGCGGTCGAGATCGCCCGCGCATTCAAGGCGGCCGGCGCGGACCTGATCAACGTCTCGACCGGTCAGACCGACCCACAGAGCAAGCCGGTCTACGGGCGGCTCTACCAGACCCCGTACGCCGACAAGATCCGCAACGAGGTCGGCATCGCGACGCTCGCCGTCGGCAACGTCACCGAAGCCGACCAGGTCAATGCGATCGTGGCCTCGGGCCGCGCCGACCTGGTCGCGCTCGGCCGGCCGCACTTGGCGGACCCTGCCTGGACGCTTCACGCCGCCGCCGCCCTCGGCTACACGGAACAATCCTGGCCGGTGCAGTATCTCCCCGCCAAGACGCAGTTAGAGCGCAACATCGCGAAGGCCCGTGAGTAGTGACGATCATGCCACCTGAAGTGCCGGAGACGTTTTCGTACCAGATACCGTTCATGCCGCGATTCACGCGCGCACTCGTACGGGCGGTCCCGGTCGCCGGGCTGGCGTTCGGCGTCCTCTTCGCCGAAGCGGCATTTATTCCGGGGATGGGCATCATCTGGCTTCCCATGCTGCTTCTTATCGCCGTCGGGGTGCTCGTCTATGCCCTATGGATCGCGGCGAACTATCGTTGGGTAGAGCCTCGTCCCTACGGATTCACGACGATTGTCCGCGCGTTTGCAACTGCCGCCGTCGCCGCGTTTGCCGGCGTCGGTGCCCATTTCGTTCTGAGCTGGTTCATCGCGCGGTGACTCAAAAAGCTTGGCCCCCAATCCGACGGCACGCGCTCGTCACCGGAGGTAATCGCGGGATCGGGCTCGCGATCGCTACGGCGCTTGCGAAGGCGGGCGCGCGTGTCAGCATCGTCAGCCGTTCGAGGTTCGCGCATGGCGTAGGTAGCGGGTTCTTCCATGCGATGGGCGATATTTCCCAAGAGGCTCAGATCGCTGCCGCCTTTGCGGAGTGTCGCCGTGCGAACGGACCGATCGAGATCCTCGTGAACAACTCCGGGATCGCCAAGTCGGCGCCCCTCGCGAAGACCACGACCGAGATGTGGAATCTCGTGCTTGCGACCAATCTGACCGGCACGTTCCTCTGCACGCGCGATGCGCTCGCCGATATGATCCCGGCGAAGTGGGGCCGGATCGTGAACGTCGCTTCGATCGCGGGCCTCTACGGCGCGCCCTACATCGGCGCCTATGCCGCATCGAAGCATGGGATCGTCGGGCTGACGCGATCGCTCGCGGAAGAACTGCGCGAGACGGGGATCACGGCGAACGCTTTGTGCCCGGGCTACGTTGAGACCGATATGATGCAGCAAGCGATCCTCACCATCGTGAAACACACGGGCGTCACGGCCGACGCGGCGCGCGAGCAGCTAGCGCAGACCAACCCCGGCGGTCGGATCGTCCACGTCGACGAAGTCGCCGCGGCCGCGATGACGCTGATCGAGGGCGACGCCACCGGCGAGTGTGTGGTCCTGCCGGCGGGTTGATCGCTTAGGCGCCGTACCAGCGCAGGTGCGGCCAGATCGTCTCGAGACTCGCGCGCGGATGCGTGCAGAGGTAGATCGGATCGGGGCCTTCGACCACCCACTTGAGCGGCTCGGTCGAGGTGGCCGCGAGCGTGCAGGAACCATACCACTGCTTGAGGATCTCGATGCGCGTAGCGCCGACCGCGACGAGGGTGCGGCCCTCTTGCCCGTGCGTGCCCCAGAGATAGTACGTATTCTGGCTCGCGATCGCGGCCGGCAGGCCATATCGCGGTCCGAACAGGTCGATCGCGCCGGCGTCGGCATACGTATCGGCATAGACCGCGGCATGCGCGCGTTCGTCGGCAGAGAGCTTCCGGTAGACGCCCGCGACGTCGCGGGCGAGGCGCTCCCATCCGAACTCTTCGGCGTAGATCGGCTGGATCAAATGCGGCGGCGTGCCGGTCAGATGCATCGCCTGCGAGTAGGCCAGGAACTGCGGCATCGAGAGGACCGGCAATGAGATCGGCATGGTCGCAACGCCGACGACGGCGATGAGCGCGAGCACCAGCCCGCGCAGCCAGCCACGCGCGCCTTCTAGCGCGACCGCACCGATCGCGAGCAACGTGCCGTAGATACCGACGATGTAATAGCCCTTGGCGCCGAGCGCCCCGGCGATGACGAGGAGCACGACGTAGCCGATCGAGACGAACCGCAGATCGCGCAGGCGCGCGATCGCGAACGGCGCGGCCACGCCGGTCAGCCAGAGCAGCACCGCGACCGGATTGGTGTAGAGGATCTGCTCGACCGAGAACGCCATCGCGTTGCTCCAGAGGTTGCGATACTCGAGCGCGACGCCGTTCGCGAACGCGGGGCGATGGGCGGCGTCGCCATGCAGCACTTCGAACATCGGCCAGCCATGGAGGCCCTGCCAGATCAGATTCGGCGCGAGCAGCACGAAGGCGGTCGCGACCGCGATCGGGAGACCGCGGGAGGCGAAGATGCGGCGCTCGCGCGTGCAGAGCAGGCCCACCACCAGCCCGATCGCGAGCAATGCGATCGAGTACTTGCCGTACATGCCGAACGCGAACGAAGCGCCAAGCCCGATCCACCACGCCGTCCCGCCGCCGCGCACGATGCGGATCGCGCACCAGAGCGCGAGCAGCCACGAGAGCGCTTCGAACGAGGTCGTCGTCAGGACGTTGCCGAGCGAGAGATAGGCGGGGACGAGCGCGACCGAGATGCCGGCGCACCACTGCGCGAACCGTCCGCCGCCGAGATCCTTTGCGATCTGCACCGCCAGGCCGGCCGCGATCGCCGCTGCGAGCACCGGCAGAAGACGCAAAGCGGGCAACGCGTATCCGACCGGGCTCGCAAGCCAGGCCGCAAACGCGACCAGCGGCGGTTGGTCGACATAGCCCCAGGCCAAGTGTCGCGCGCACGCGATGAAATAGAGTTCGTCGCGAAAATAACCGTAGCGCCAGATGGTCGCCAGATGCAGCAGCGCCGTGCCGAGCGCGACGATCCGTACGATCACGCCGGGGTGCGCCGCGCGGTGGCGAGCACGCCGAGTGCCGCACCGACGATCCCGCACCAGAGCCAGGCACCGAGCGAGACGTTCCAGTCCCACCACAGGCGTTCGGCGATCAAGGTCGCGATCAGGTACGTCCCGCCATAGACGAGCGGCACGGCGATGGCGAAGATGCGGAAGCCGAGCGGGCTCTCCGAGCGTGGATCGAGCCGCGCCATCAACACATCGGCGACGATGCCCGCGACCAGCGATTGCGCGATCGTCACGGCCAGCAACGGACCGGCATTGGTGAAGGCCGCCGCGGCCGGGATGTTGGCGATCAGGAAGAACGCCGTGAACGCCCCGGGACGCAACCGGATCCGCCCGGCCGCCCAGAGCGCGAACGCGGCCATCACGAGCGATTGGAAGATCAGGACCAGCACGCCCGTCGAGATCTTGTAGTAGCCGATCGCGATCGCGGTCAGATAGTCGGGTGAGAAATGCGCGATCGAGGGCGGGGCATCGACGCTACCGGCCCCCGGGTCGAACGCATAGGCGGTCCCGAAGTGGATCAGCATCAGCCAGGACGCGAGCCCGAGCACCAGCGGGAACTGCTTCGCAAGGGTGGTCGAGTTGACGCGGTCGGCGAGCACCGAACGGATCGGGCCGGCCGCCATGAAGAACATCGAGAGCCCGAGCGCCTGATGGGTCGGGCTCAGGAGCGCGTCGACCCCTTCCTCGATGCCCAGGAGCAGATGCCAGAGCATGTCGCCGACGCCGGCCACGAAGAACATCGGTATCCCGAGCACGGCCAGCCGATAGCCGGGCGGCAGCGACTCGCGCCAACCGAACCCACGGCGGCGCGCGTTCAGGATGAAGATCGCGAACACCGCGATGATCGCGAGCATCCCGCTGTAGAACGCCGCGTGGTACGGGGTGAAGAAGCTCTCGACCGGGACGTGACCGTGTGCCCATGCGTCGAGGAAGAACCCGGCGGCGATCCAGACGCTACAGATCCCGACGGCATAGTCCAGAACGAGGCTGCGTGGAACGCTGCTCTGCATGCGCCTCTGCTTACGAGCGTACGTCCCGGCCTCCCTTTGGAGGATTCTGTGGTCCGGGATGCCGACACTGCCCGGGATGCTACTCCGTGCCGTCCCCGGATTCGCGCTCCTCGGTGCGCTCGTCGCGCTCGCGGGCTGCGCGTCGCAGTCGCCGAGCGCTCCCGCCAACGTACGAATTGTCGGCGATCTCGCCGCGGCGAGTCCGCTTCCGTCGCCGCTCGAGCGCGGGCCGAGCGCCCCGCCCGAGGTGATCGCGATGCGCTTCAGTTCGCTAGCGGTGAACCGCGGCGAGCGCTGGTCCGGCGAGTTCGTGACCGGCAGCAACGTCGCGAGCGTCGAGGTCCGGACGAATCTGTTCTCGATCGACGTTCCGCGGACCGGTTACGGGCGCTTCGCCTTCTCGCTCGACGTCCTGGATACGCCGCCGATCTTCGTGCGGAAGTACGCGCTCCGGGTGATCGCGCGCAACACCGCCGGCGTCGAGACGGAAGAAGACCTCCCGTTCGAGATCCGCTGATGAGCGAACTCCGCTGGGTGGTCACCGACCGGATCGCGACCGTCACCCTGAACCGTCCCGAACGGAAGAACCCGCTTACATTCGACCTGTACGCCGAGCTGCTGGCGCGCTTCCGCGCCCTTGCAAGCGACGCGAGCGTGCGCGCCGTCGTGCTCGCGGGTGCGGGCGGAAATTTCTGCTCGGGCGGCGACGTGCATGAGATCATCGGGCCGCTCATCGGTCGTAACGCGGACGAACTGCTCGCGTTCACCCGGATGACCGGCGATCTCGTCAAGGCGATGCGCGCCTGTCCGCAGCCGATCGTGGCGGCCGTCGACGGCGTCTGTGCGGGCGCGGGCGCGATTCTCGCGATGGCTTCCGACCTGCGCTACGGTACGGCGAGCGCGAAGGTCGCGTTCCTCTTCGTGCGGGTCGGTCTCTCGGGCGCCGACATGGGTGCCTGCGCGATGCTGCCGCGCATCATCGGTCAGGGCCGCGCGGCCGAGCTGCTCTATACGGGCCGCGCCATCTCCGGCAGCGAGGCGCGCGACTGGGGGTTCTTCAACGACGTATTCGAACCGCAGGATCTCCACGAACGAGCCGGTGCCGTCGCCCGCGCGATCGCCGACGGACCGACGCAAGCGCACGCCACCACCAAGCGCATGCTCCACCGCGAGTGGGCGCTCGATCTCGACGCCGCGGTCGATGCGGAGGCGCGCGCGCAGGCCGAGTGCATGCAGACGAACGATTTCCTGCGCGCATACGAGGCGTTCGCCGCCAAACGGACGCCGGTCTTCGAGGGGAACTGATGAGCGATGCTTCGTTTCTCCACTGGCCGTTCTTCGACGACGCTCATCGCGATACGGGCGCGGCGCTTGCGAGCTGGGCCGACGCGCATCCGCCCGATGCGGAGAACGGCGATCTCGACGCGCAATGCCGCAGCTGGGTGAAAGCGCTCGGGAGCGCCGGCTGGCTCCAACGCGCCGTTCCGCCGAAAGACGTTCGCACGCTCTGCCTCGCACGCGAGACCCTGGCATACCATAGCGCACTCGCCGACTTCGCGTTTGCGATGCAGGGGCTGGGCGCCGGGCCGATCGCGCTCTTCGGAACCGACGCGCAGAAGCAGCAGTTCCTTCCGGCGATCGCGTCCGGCGATGCGATCGCGGCCTTCGCACTCTCCGAGATGGAGGCTGGCTCCGACGTCGCGGCGCTTGCGTTGCGCGCGCGGCGCGAGGGTGACGCCTACGTGCTCGACGGCGAGAAGATGTGGATATCGAACGCGGGCATCGCGGACACCTATGTCGTGTTCGCGCGCACGTCGGACGACGGACACCGCGGGCTCTCCGCGTTCGTCGTGCCGGCGGGTACGCGCGGGCTGACCGTAACGGAACGCATCGAGACGATCTCTCCACATCCGCTCGGAGGGCTACGCTTCGCCGGCGTGCGCGTCGACGCGTCGAACCGCCTGGGCGAAGAGGGCCAGGGCTTCAAGATCGCGATGGCTACCCTCGACGTCTTTCGCAGCACGGTGGGCGCGGCAGCGCTCGGATTCGCGCGCCGGGCGCTCGATGAGAGCGTCGCGCACGCCAAGAGCCGCTCGCTCTTCGGCGCTCCGCTCGCGGACCTGCAACTCACGCAGAGCGCGATCGCGGAGATGGCGACCGACGTCGATGCGAGTGCCCTGCTCGTCTATCGCGCGGCCTGGGCGAAGGATCGCGGCGCCGCGCGCATCACCCGCGAAGCCGCGATGGCCAAATGGTTCGCGACCGAGGCCGCCGGGCGCGTCGCGGATCGGGCGGTCCAACTCTTCGGCGCACGCGGGGTGAAGCGAGGCGAGATCGTGGAGCGCATCTATCGCGACGTGCGCGCGCTCCGGATCTACGAAGGAGCGAGCGAAGTGCAGCAGGTGGTGATCGCACGCCAGACGCTGGGTGGCGGCGGGTGACGACCGCCCACCGCGATACGTTCTCCCGCGACGCGCTTCCGCCGCCCGACCGGTGCCCGGAGTTCCGCTTCGATCTTCCCGAGCTTTCGTACCCCGAGCAGTTGAACGTGGCGACCGAGCTGCTCGACAGACACGTTCGCGAAGGACGTGGCGCGCGTCGCTGCATCCTCGCGCCCGGCACGAGCTGGACCTACGCCGACCTGCTCGATCGCGCGAACCGGATCGCGAACGTCTTGGTAGATATCGGCATCGTGCCGGGCAACCGCGTGTTGCTACGTGCGCCGAATACGCCGATGCTGGCCGCTTGCTGGTTCGCCGTCGTCAAGGCGGGGGCGATCGCGGTGACGACGATGCCGCTCTATCGGGCCGGCGAGCTTCGGCACATGATCGAGAAGGCCGAGATCCACCATGCCCTGTGCGACGCACGCATCGCGGGCGAGCTGGTGGCCGCCACCGCGCATGCAGACGTGACGACGTTGCTCTTCGGATGCGACGGTGCCGAACTCGAGCGCCGTATGGCCGCGGCCTCGCCGGTCTTCGAGAACGTCTCGACCGCCGCCGACGACGTCGTCTTGATCGGATTCACCTCGGGTACGACCGGTGCGGCCAAAGCGACCATGCACGTCCATCGCGATCTGCTCGCGATCTGCGACACCTACGGGAAGCACGTGCTCCAGGCCGACCCCGGCGACCTGTTCACCGGCTCGCCGCCGCTCGGCTTCACGTTCGGTCTGGGCGGCGAACTGATCTTCCCGCTACGCATCGGCGCGGCGACGCTGATGCTCGAGAAGGCGCCGCCCGTCGAGCTGTTGCGCGCGATCGGCGAGTTCGGTGTCAACGTGGTCTTCACCGCGCCGATCGCGTATCGCGCGATGACCTCGATGCTCGCGGATGCGGACATCTCGTCGCTCCGGCTGTGCGTCTCGGCCGGCGAGACGCTCTCGGCACCCGTCTGGGAGGCGTGGCGCGAGGCGACCGGGCTCAAGATCCTGGACGGGATCGGCAGTACCGAGATGCTCCACATCTTCGTCGGCGCGAGCGCGGCGGAAGCGCGCCCCGGCGCGACCGGACGCGTCGTTCCCGGCTACGTCGCCGAGATCCACGACGACGACGGCCGGCCGCTTCCGCTCGGCGCGATCGGCCAGATCGCGATCAAGGGCCCGACCGGCTGTCGCTATCTCTCGGATGACCGTCAGAGCACGTACGTGCGAAACGGCTGGAACTATCCGGGGGATGCTTACTCGCTCGATGCCGAGGGGTTTTTCCACTACGTGGCGCGCACCGACGACATGATCGTCTCGGCCGGCTACAACATCTCCGGCCCCGAAGTCGAGCAGGCGTTGCTCGCCCATGTCGGCGTGAAAGAGTGCGCGGTCGTGGCCAAGCCGGATCCGGCGCACGGCACGAACATCGTCAAGGCGTTCGTCGTGCCGGCGGATGCGTCTGCCGACGCAGAGAGTTTGATCGCGTTCTGCAAAGCCAAGATCGCGCCATATAAAGCGCCGCGCGAGATCGAGTTCGTGGACGCGCTCCCGCGCACCGAGACCGGCAAAGTACAGCGGTACAAGCTGCGCGAGCGCGGCTAAGGACGGACCGCGGTGGCCTCGATCTCGACGAGCGCGCCATCCTCGAGAAGATCGGCGACGACGACCAGGGTCATCGCCGGATAGAACGGACCGACGATCGACTTGTACGATTCGCCGATCTGCCCGGCCGCGGCCCGATAGGCGCGCTTGTCGGTGACGTACCACGTCATCCGCACCAGATGCTCGGCCGTGCATCCGGCCGCCCGCAAGACGGTCATCACGTTGCGAAGCGCTTGCGCGGTCTGCTCCGCGAAATCGCTCGAGACGAGCGCGTTCCGCTCGTTCCAGCCGATCTGACCCGCGATGGTCAGCAACTGGGCATGCTCCATGGACGAGGCTAGCGGCGTCAGGACGCCGTTACTGTAGCCGCTAGGCCGGGGCCAGCCCTCCGGCGCGATGTTCGCCATTATGCGTAATCCTGCGCCGTCGTGCCGTCGGTGCCCTGGCTCGCGTTGGCCGCATTCAATACAAGGGTCGCGATAGCGGCGACCGCGAGATTGGCGATCAGCGCGTAGAGCGCGATGAAGCCGACCAGTTTCAGGCTCCCGAGGCCGAGCGGGAAGATCGCTCCGAACTTGTGCGGCGTGCTGGTGAGATAGGTGTTGTAGGCCATTCCGGATCCGGTCAGCATGCCGGCGATCCAGCCGAGCAAGAGCGCCTTCGGATGGAACCAGCGCGTGTAGAGCCCAAAGGCGAAGGCCGGGAAGATCTGGAGCATCCAGGCGCCGCCGAGCAGCTGCAGGGTGATCGCGTACTGCACCGGCAGTTCGATCACGAAGATCAGCGCGAACGCGCAGACGGCAAGCGTCAGCAGCTTCGCGATCCGCGTCTCTCCGGGCGGACGTCGAGCCGAGAATTGGTTGAACACGTTACTCGCGAGCAGGTTGGCCGCCCCGATCGCCATGATCGCGGCCGGCACGAGCGCGCCGATCACGATCGCCGCATTAGCGATGCCCGCGAACCAATCCGGGAAGTACTTCGCGAAGAGCAGCGGGACGATCGCATTGGTGTCCTTCGTCACGATACCGGCCGCGAGAGCGCAAAAGCCGAGCAACGCGAGAAAGCCGAGCAGGATCGAGTAGGCCGGGAGCAGTGCCGCGTTGCGTTGGATCACGAACTTGCTCTTGGCCGCGAGCAGACTCGTGATCGAATGCGGGTAGATGAAGAGCGAGAGGCACGAGCCGAACGCCATCGTCGCGTACGCGAAGTACATGCCGGGCGAGAGCAGGATGCCGCTCGGGACCGGGCGCGCGGCGAGCGCCGTCTGCGCGCTTGAAAAGACGTGCCCCCACCCCCCGAGCGCGGCCGGAATCACCACGATCGCGGCGATCACGGTCACGTAGATCAGCGTGTCTTTGACGAAGGCGATCAGGGCCGGCGCGCGCAGGCCGCTGGTATACGTATATGCGGCCAGGACCACGAAGGCGACCGCCAGCGCGACGAACCCGCCGCCCGCGCCGAACGCGCCGCCGATCTGCGAGAAGACCGTCTTCATGCCGATCAACTGTAACGCGATGTAGGGCAAGGCCGCCATCACGCCGGTCGCGGCGATCGCGATCTCGAGCGTACGGTCGCCGTAGCGATCCCGTACGAAATCGGCGCTCGTGATGTAGCCGCGTCTCTTCGCAACGGCCCAGAAGCGCGCCAGGATGATGAAGACGACCGGATACGCGATGGTCGCGTACGGGACCGCGAAAAAGCCGAGCGCGCCCGCGCCGTAGATGAGCGCCGGAACCGCTACGAATGTGTAGGCCGTGTAGAGATCGCCCCCGAGCAAGAACCACGAGACGAGGGTCCCGAAGCGCCGTCCGCCGAGCGCCCACTCCTCGAAGCTCGAGAGGTTCGCGCGGCCCCAGCCGGCCGCCACGAACCCGAGCACGGTCACCCCGATCACCAGGGCGAGGAAGATGATCGTGCCGCTAGACATCGGTGCGATCCCGGGTCACGAGCAGGACGAAGGCCAGGAGCAGCGAGGTCAGGATCACCCAGAGCAGTTGGTACCAATAGAAGAACGGTATTCCGTAGAACGCCGGATCGGTGTGGTTGTAGAACGGCGGCCAGAGCGTCGCGACGAACGGCGCGAGCAACAGCCAATACCAGGCGCGTTTCTTCATCGGCGCTACCTTTCTACGCCGAAGGCTCGCCAACTCCAGAGCGCCGCGAGCGACGTCTTGCCGAGCAGGTTCGAGACGAGCATCCCGCCGAGGCAGATGGCGGCACCGAGGATCTGGTGGCCCTCGATCCGGGCGTGCAGGATCGGGATCGAAAGCACGCCCGCGATCACCGGCGTCAGGAACGAGAAGAGCGAGACGCGCCCCGCACCGAGCAGACCGATCCCCCAGCTCCAGACCGGGTAGGTCAGCATGATCGGGAAGAGGACCGCAAACGCGAATGCCCCCCACGAACCCGGCGAGATCGCCGCGAAGTCGGTATGCGCGATCGCACCGATGCCGCTCGGTACGATCATCAACGTGCCGATCGCCATTGTGATGGCGAGCAGGTTGAGGGGCGTGTAGCGATCGAGCAACTTCGAGCTCATCACGTTGTAGCCGGCGAACACCGCGGCGGCCGCCAGCGTGAGCGCGTCGCCGACGTGAAAGGTCGCGCTACCGGAGAAGAAGCCCTCGAAGATCGCGACCCCGGCAAGCGCGAAACCGGCGCCGATCCAGCGCCCGGAGCGGACCGTCTCGTGGCCGCCGAACGCCAGGATCGCAAGCGTGAAGATCGGCGCGAACGATCCGAGCAGTGCGGATGCGAACGGCGTCGTATTCGCCAGGCCCAGCACCCAGAGGTACTGATAGATCCCGTACCCGCACGCGGCGCACCCGATCAGCAGCGGGAGGTCGCGCTTCTCGAGATGGAGCTTCTCGCCGGCCATCTTCAAGAGCAACAGCGCGAGCGGGGTCATGATCAAGAACCGCATCGACATGAACGCGAGCGGGTCGATCTCGGTCAGCGCATGTTTGATCAGGACCGTGTTCAGCCCCCAACAGAACACGACATAAAAGAGCGCTACGTAGACGAGCGGGCGCGACTTCACGTCGGCGGTATTCGAGCGTTGGTTTGGCATTCCATGGGCGGAAAGGCACGGTCCGTCGTCTCTGACGCCCCGCCGACCTTGACCAGCCGACCTTGGGTCGCCCCGGAGATCCGACGCCCCCCGTCGCCCGGTCGGACATAGTCCTTACGGGCATAGTCCTTAAGACGGAAGTAGCAGACCTCCCCCGCGACGAAGGGGCGGGTCAAGCGGCAGAGCGGTCGGCCCTGGTCGG
This sequence comes from Vulcanimicrobiota bacterium, assembly GCA_041690835.1. GTDB lineage: Bacteria > Vulcanimicrobiota > Vulcanimicrobiia > Vulcanimicrobiales > Vulcanimicrobiaceae > JALYSX01. The sequence goes on from JBEPVY010000044.1 coordinate 11,998, forward strand.
TCGCTTCGCCCGTATCGTTCGATACACATCACAGGCACTAAGGAGACTCGATGGCTACTACGCCCCCCACCGACACCCCGTTCGGACTCGAACCAAATATCGCAGCCGGCCTGGCCTATATCCTCGGCATCATCGGCGGCTTGCTCATGATGTTCGGCGGCGGCACCAACAAGCTGGTGAAGTGGGCGGCAGCCCAGTCGATCACCCTCTTCATCTTCTACGTCGGCGCGATCATCGCGATGACGATCCTCAACGCGATTCTCGCCGTGGTCCATATGTGGGTGTTGATGCCGATCGTCGGACTGGTCATGATGGTCGTCGGACTCGGGACGCTCGTGCTCTATATCTGGGGCGCGATCTCTGGATTCCAAGGCAAGGACGTCCGCCTGCCGTTCATCGCCGCTTACGCGACGAAGTTCTTCGGCGCGCAACTCGCCTGATCGCCTCTGCCGACGCGAGCGCTACGGCTCCCAAGCCGTGCCGCTCGCGTCGGAGCTCGACCACGAACGCATCTGCCATGCGTTCCCGTCCATCTTCGCGCCGGTTGCCGCGTTGACGTATCGCACGTCGACGGTCGTGAGTGCCGGCGTTCCCGCATCTTCCCCCTCGCTCGAATCCGCGGCGATGCTCTCGCCGCCCGCGTCGCGCATGCCGATCAGACTCGCGTACGGCGCGACCCGCGTGGTGCGGAAGATCGCATAGCGATCCCGCGACGCGAAGACCGTTCCGGTCGGTCCGTCGACACGCGCGTCGATGCGAAGCGCGAAGCGTCCCTCGTCGACCGCGTCGTTGCCCTGCAGATCGCGCGCGCATCGCGGAAGGCAATCGGCGCCGCCGGAGTCCGCGACCCCCCGCACCGTCGTCACCGCGAACGCGACCGAGATCGTGAGCGCACACGTTCCGTCGCTCCGGGCGCTCGCGCAGGACGGGCCAGGCGTGGGCGCCACGAACGCGACGGCGCGCGGATCGCCGCCCGCCGCGATGTTCGCGGCGATTCCGGCCCGTGCGGCTACAAGCGCCGCGTCGAACGAGGCTGCGACGGCGGTCGCCGCGACGCGATGGACGCGCGCTCGCGCCAGCGATGCGGAGGTATGGAGCAGCGCGGATGCGAGCGCTCCGACGAACGCGATGACGACGACGGCCCGCGCCAGCACTTAGGGTGCGCCGGTCGGTGCGGGCACGAGTGCGTCGGGCACGATCGTACTCCCCGGTTGGGTCGCGCGCGCCGCGATCGTCGCGCTTTGCGATTCGGTCAGCTCGCCGGCACTTGCGGTGACGGTCACGAGCGTCGCACCCGCAACCGCTCGAAGGTCGAGCCGGAGGGCGACGGCGAGCGGGATCGCGTTCGGAACGGGGAGGGTGGTGGCGATCGCGTTCGGTGCGAGCGTCGAGCCGTCGTATTTGAGGACGTCGCGGGCGATCGCGAGTTCGCGCCGGACCAACGCGCCAAGGGCGGCAGAGCGCGCATCCGGCGCTAGCCGCCGGACGGCCGGCGCGGCTACGCCGAGTGCGGCCCCGATCGCAAGCGCGGCGATGCCGGTCGCGACGACCGTCTCGAGAAGCGTCGCACCGGACTGGGAGTGAGCGCGCACGACATGCTCAGTGCCCGAACTTGCGCACGATCGGACGTTCGAACGCATAGGTGATCAGAGCCGAACAGCCGATCGTCACGCCGAACGCGAGATAGCTGAAGAGCACCTGCCAATGCAGATCGTAGTGCTCGTCCGGCGCCGAGGACGGTGGGATGTGATGCCAGACCATCTCGCGGATGATGATCTGATGGTAGAGATAGAGATTGTACGAGATCGCCGCCAGGAACGTGAGGACCGGGTTGCCGAGAATCGCCTTCCACCAACTCGCACCGGCGAGCGAACCGAGCGCGATCACGGCGAAGGCCAACCCGAACAGGCCGCGCCGGTCGATCTGCCAGACGCTCGACCACTGGTCCTCGTGCCGGTATTCGAACATGTTCTGCAGGAGCACGACGAGCAGTACGAACCCGGCGATCCCCGCGATCGTTCCGATCGTGCGCGAGCGCGCGCTATCGACCTTGCTCGCATAGCGCGTCCAGAGATACGCCGAGAGCATCCCGAACCCGAAGATGTCGAGATAGCCGGGCAGATTCTCTTCCCACTGCCCGAAAACGCCGTTGTAGCAGCAATGCGCCAAGCCCTGACGCCACAGCAGCGCGGTCACGACCATCCCGCCGAACGTCCACCAGGGCGCGCGCTTGAAGCACCACCAGATGAGCGGGAAAAGCGCGTAGAACTCGACTTCGACCGCGAGCGTCCAGAGCACGCCGTTGATACCGCCGTAGGTCTGCGGCCACCAGGTATGGATGAAGAGCAGATGCGTTCCGAGGTCCTTGAGCACGTCGTTCCCGGTCATCGAGACCTGGGCCGCATACCCGACCGCGTAGGCGACCACGATCGAGAGCACGTAGCTCGGCACGATCTTGAAGAACCGCCGCGACGCGAACTCCCGCCAGGAGGGTTGGGTTCCGGTCCCCCAGGCGGCGCGTGCGAACGGGTAGACGATCACGAAGCCGCTCAGGTAGAAGAAGAGATGGACGCCGATGAAGCCGGTCTCGGGCACGAACTCGAGCCACGGCCAGGGCGCGCTTAAGAAGGTCGTCTCCCAGACGTGGTACCAGAGGACCAGCAGCACGGCGATCCCGCGCAGGCCATCCAAGACGCCGAGGCGCTTCATGTGGCCGTTCTAGTGCGAAACGTCCGGCGCGGATGCCTGCCTCTGAGACATTCGAGCAGACCCGTGCGGTATCGAGCGCGGGAAATGGCACCTAGAGCCCGCATCCCCCTGGTGCGCCAATCGGCCGGGAACCTCGGCCTGGCACCGAACACGGTCGCTCGGACCGACACAGGGCTCCAAGGGGGCCGGTTGGCCGGTCGGGTATTCCCCCCGAGAAATCAGCGACGAGCTCAAGCGCGCCACCTAGGGCGGATTTGGACCCCCTAGAAACGGCGTTGACGCGGGTGGGGCGCCCTGGTATACTGCGCAGGTTCGGGCGGACCCATCGCGGTTCGGCCGTCTTTGCTTGTGAATACGACTGCGGGCGATTTCGCTCGCTTTTTTGGGGAACTGAGTGCCGACGATTAACCAGCTGGTCCGTAAGGGCCGCGTGAAGAGCGAAAAGAAGGTCAAGACCCCGGCGTTCCGCGTCATTTTGACCGGACCGAAGCCGGGTCACCCGGATCTTCCGTCGCGTACGTTCGAGGTTGCGGGCAATCCGCAGCGTCGCGGCGTCTGCACCCAAGTCAAAACCGTCACCCCGAAGAAGCCGAACTCGGCCCTCCGTAAGGTCGCGCGCGTGCGCTTGACCAACGGCGAAGAAGTCACCGCCTACATCCCCGGCATCGGCCACAACCTGCAGGAGCACTCGGTCGTGCTCGTGCGCGGCGGCCGCGTCAAAGATCTCCCGGGCGTCCGCTATCACATCGTGCGCGGCACGCTGGATACGGCCGGCGCCGCCAACCGCAAGCAAGGCCGTTCGAAATACGGCGCCAAGCGCACTGCTAAGAAGTAAGAGAGCAACAGTCTAGATGCCACGCAAAGGTCCGGCTCCGAAACGGCAGATTCTGCCCGACGGCAAGTACAACTCGAAAGTCCTCGCCCGCTTCATCAATAAGGTGATGCTCTCGGGGAAGAAGTCCGTTGCCGAAAAGGTGATGTACAGCGCCCTCGATCTCGTCGCCGAGAAGACCGGCCGGGATCCGATGGACGTCTTCTCGCAGGCACTTTCGAACGCGATGCCGCTCGTCGAAGTCCGCCCCCGTCGCGTCGGCGGTGCCACCTACCAGGTCCCGATGGAAGTCCGCCCGGACCGCCGTCAGGCCATGGGCATGCGTTGGCTGATCGGCTATGCGCGCAACCGCGCCGGCAAGTCGATGACCGAAAAACTCGCGTACGAACTGATCGACGCCTCGAACAACACCGGCGCCACGATCAAGAAGCGCGAAGACACGCACAAGATGGCCGAAGCGAACAA
>JBEPVY010000045.1:0-15851 GCA_041690835.1 Vulcanimicrobiota bacterium
ACGCCCACTCCGATCAGGTCGACAAGGCCTTCTCCGAGATCGCCTCGATCTCGCAACAGAACGCGTCGTCGGTCGAAGTGCTCACGTACGTCAACAAAGAGGTCACCGACGCGGCCCAACGGATCCTCGGTTCGGTCGAGCAGATGAACGAATTCGCCAACCGGATCGACAAGCGTCTAGGACAGTTCAAAGTCAGCGACCACGGCACGGAGGAAGTCACCGTATGAAGATGAGCTTGCGCGTTCGCCTCTTGGGTACGATCGTCGGAGCGATCTTGCTCTGTTTCGTCATCAGCATCGTGGCGGCGCGGTTCACGCTCCAACACGATCTGCGCGCCCAAGGACAGGCGCAGGTCACCAACGGTGCGAGCGCCTTCGGCGGGTATTGGGATTCGCGTAAGGATCAGATCCGGTTGCTGGTCGCGCAGGACGCCGTCGCGGATGCGTTGCGCCGCGCCCTCCAGACCAGGAACGCGAAGGGCCTGACCGATCAGCTCTCCAACGTGGCGCGGACCTCGGGGCTCTCGTTCTTGACGATCGTCGACGCGAACGGTCGAGTGGTCGCCCGCGCGAACGGCCCGAACGGCGGCTCGCTCGCCGCGCACCCGTACGTCAAACGCGCGCTGACCGGCGAGACGGTCAGCACGGCCGCGATCATCCCGACCGCCGAGCTTTCCGGCGAGGGGCTCTCGCCTCAGGCGACCGCGGATATCAAGGACGCGGAAGGCAAGCCCGGCGGCCACCTCGATCGAGGTCTGGCGCTCGTGTCGGCCGCACCGATGAGCGACAACAACGAACGCACGATCGGCGCGATCTACGGCGGCGTGCTGATGAACCACTACTACGACATCGTCGATCAGAGCACGAAGGCGCTCGGTGGCTCGTCCGCATTGATCACCGATAACGCGATCGTCGCTTCCACGATCCTCGCGCCGGACGGAACGCGCATCGTCGATCAGTCGGTCCCGGATGCGGCCAAGCTCGCGCCCGGGGTGCCGTTCGACGGAGCCGAGACGATCGGCGGTACCGAGTATATGGTGCACATCGATCCGATCCTGACCGATCAGAACAAGGCGATCGGCGGACGCTGGTACGGCACGCCGATGTCGGGCATCAACGACATCATCAATCACACCACCGAATCGCTGGCGCTCTGGGGCCTGCTCGCCGCGATCATCGCGCTCGCGCTCGCGGTGCCGGTCGTCCAGCGCATCTCGAATACGATCGGCCAGCGCTCCAAGCAGGTCAGCGATGCGGCCAAGGAACTCGGCATCGCGATCGTCGGCAGCGAGGTCTCGGGCGATCACGTCGCCGCGACCAAGACGGCCGTCGATAAGAGCGGTGCGCTCATCGCCGATCTCGCCAAGGCGGGCGACCCGAGCGGCAAGGTCGCGCAGTTGAAATCGCTCAACGAAGAACTGACGGGTGACATGTTCGTGATCGACACGCTCTCGCAAGAGATGAGTTCGCGGATGACGCAGGCCGTCGCACGCGTGCACGAACTCGGCGACGTCGCCGGCGCTCTCGACAAACTCGTCACGGGTGAGGCGGGCTAACGGTCGTGGCCGACGTCATACTCTTCTTCGGAAGCAACGCCGACACGATGATCGCCACCAAGGCGCTCAAAGATGCCGGCGTCGCCGCCAAGATGATCCCGAAACCGGCGCACGTCACGTCGCCGGCGAATCTGTGCCTCTCGATCGATGCGGATGCGGAGAGCGGTGCCGTCGCAGCGCTCGGCAAGGCCGGCGTCGCGTTGGGCGGCGTAGCCAAATAGGCGACCGTTTCGCGGCACTGCTCGCGTGCGCGCTTTTCGCGTGTGCGACGGGAGTCGCGTCGGCGGCCGGACCGCCGTCCGCGCTGGACTTCTATCGCCAGGCGGTCGCGAGCATGCGCGACGTCCGTCAGCCGGCGTTCGTCGACTACGTGCTTACCAGCCGGAGCGATGGGTTGGTCGTCGATCTGACCGCCATTCGGCACGAGGTCTGGCTCCAGATCGGAAGCGGCACGACCCCGAACGTCTGGACGATCGAGCATCGCACGCGCGATTTCGAGAGCGCGCTCACCGATGAGAGCGGGCGAGCCTGGCTCTCGCCGCGCGCGTTCTTCGATCCGACCTGGTACGGCTCGCTGCGGGCGCTGCGCGATGGCATGTTCGGCTATCAGAACCGGACGGCCCCGCTCCTCGCCGAGACGCCCGCGCCGGATACGACGCCCGACCTCAAAGTGATCGCGGTCGAGAGCGTGATGGGTGCCGGACTCTACGACGTCGCGGATCGCGGTGAGGCGACCTGTGCGAACGGCGACGCCGGACACGCGCTACATCTGCGTTCGCGCGAACGTTCGAATCGACATCAGTTGACCGACGTGATCGTGGATCTGCGGTCGATGCGCTTCTGTATGGTCCGCTTCTCATTACCCTCGTGGATCGGGTTTTACGGCACGTTGGAGCAGCAGTACGCGGACGTCGACGGCTATTGGATGCAGACGGGCGGTGTGCTCGACGGTACGCTGCGCGTGTTCGGCATCTCCACGCATCACGGCATCTGGCGATACACCTTGAGCGCGATGACGTTCCCGTCGCAGATCCCCGACGACGCGTTCGGATTGCCCTCGACGCAGTAGCGCCCTAGCGCAAGGCGCGCGCGTCGGCCAACGCGATCGTCTTGCGCGTGCCGTCTCGCTCGACCACGAGCGATCCACCGGTCGCAAGCGCGATCGCTTCGGCCTCGAACGGTTCGGTCGTGTCGTCGAGCAGAATACGATAGTGCTTGCCCGGGAGCCCGGCCGCCGCTTCCCAGCACCGTGCGATCCGCTGCGGTCCGTCGAGCATCGCCGATGAGGATGCGAACTGCGTCAGGATCGCGCCGAGCAAGACCGCTCGCTCGACCGGCGCGACGTCGTCGCAGAAGGCCGGGGGCGGCGCGATCTCCGTCTCGGCTTCCGGCGTGCGAGCGACGTTGATCCCGACCCCGCAGGCGACGTGCGCGCGCGGACCGGAGATGCGCGACGCGCACAGGATCCCCGCGATCTTGTGCGACCCGACCAGCAGATCGTTCGGCCAATGCAGGTCGGTCTGGATCCCGCAGGCCGCCAGCCCGGCGCGGACGGCGAGAGCCGTCCAGAACGGAACCGTCCAGAGGTTGGTCGCCGGAATCGCCTCGGGCAGAATCGTGGTGAAAAGCAGGCTCGAGCCGGGTCGAGCCAGCCAGCTACGCCCCTTGCGCCCAGCCCCCGCGGTCTGGTGGTCGGTCACGATGGTGAGACCGCCGAACTCGGCCTGACCGAGCAGATCGTTGGCGTCTTCGTTGGTGCTGCCAGTCTCGGTGCGATACCGGATCCGGGCGAAGGGCGTCCCGACCAGGGCGGTCTCGACGGCGGCATACGGGTTCGAGGAGGCGGTCATCCCGGGCGCGTTCGCCTGCGCTAGCAAGGAACGCCTTCAAGGTTCCGCGCGACGAGGGGCCGTAAAACGGCCCACTATGGCAATCGAACGTACGCTCATCCTCTGCAAACCGGATTCGGTTTCGCGCAATCTGTCCGGCGAGATCATTTCGCGCTTCGAGCGGCGCGGCTATCTGATCGTCGCGATGAAACTCATGCAGCTCGACGGCGAGAAGGCTCGCAAGCACTACGCCGAGCACGAAGGCAAACCGTTCTTCGCCGGCCTGGTGGAGTTCATCACCTCGGGTCCGCTGGTCGCCCTCTGCGTCGAAGGCGAGAGCGCGATCGAGGGTTGCCGCCAACTGATGGGTGCGACCAATCCGCTCAAGGCCGACGTCGGCACGATCCGCGGCGACTTCGCGCAGGCGATCGGGCGCAACATGGTCCACGGCAGCGATAGCCCGGCCAGCGCCGAGCGCGAGCTGGCGATCTTCTTCGACGCCAACGAGTTCGTCACGCGCAAGCACGATCTCGAACGCTGGATCTTCGAGAAGTAGGCGCGATGTCGTTGGAAGCGTTACGCGGCGGCGGCCGCCCCATCGTCGAAGGCGTGCACGCGCGCGAGATCCTCGATTCGCGCGGCAACCCGACGGTCGCAGTGGAAGTCGCGACGAGCTTCGGCGTGGTCGAAGAAGCGATGGTGCCCTCGGGCGCATCGACCGGTGCGAACGAAGCGGTCGAACTGCGCGACGGCGATGCGAAACGCTACAACGGCAAAGGCGTGCAGAAGGCGGTCGCGGCCGTCAACGATCTGCTCGGCCCGGCGGTGACCGGATTCGACGCGACCGATCAACGCGCGATCGACGCGATGCTGCGCGAGATCGATGGCACTCCGAACAAGGCCAAGGTCGGCGCGAACGCCATCCTCGGCGTCTCGCTCGCGGTCGCCCGTGCGGCCGCGAGCAGCCTCGGTCTCCCGCTCTACCGCTATCTCGGCGGCCCGACCGCCGCGACGTTGCCGGTGCCGATGATGAACGTCATCAACGGCGGCAAACACGCGTTCGGCGCGTTGCAGCTCCAAGAACTGATGATCGTCCCGCTCGGCGCTGCGAACGAACGCGAAGCCGTACGCTACGGTGCGGAGGTCTTTCACGCGCTCGGCGCGCTGCTGCATCACAAGAGGATGACGACCCAGGTCGGCGATGAGGGCGGCTATGCGCCCAAACTCGACAGCATCGAAGAAGCTCTCGATCTGCTCGTCGCGGCCGTCGAGAAGGCCGGCTACAAGCCCGGCACCGACATCGCGATCGCGCTCGATCCGGCCGCCAGCGAGTTCTATCGCGACGGCAACTATTACGCGCGCGACCCGCAGATCGGCATCTCGTCCGACGGCATGGTCGAACTCTACACCAAACTCTGTGCGTCGTATCCGATCGTCTCGATCGAGGACGGTTTGGCCGAAGACGACTGGGCGGGCTGGCACAAGCTCACGCAGGCGATCGGCGATAAGGTCCAACTGGTCGGCGACGACCTGTTCGTCACGAACGTGGACTTCCTCGCGCGCGGCATCCGCGAGCACACCGCCAACTCGATCCTGATCAAGGTCAATCAGATCGGCACGCTGACCGAGACCCTAGACGCCGTCGAGATGGCCCACAAGGCCGGCTATACCTCGGTCATCTCGCATCGCTCGGGCGAGACCGAAGACACCACCATCGCCGACATCGCGGTCGCGACCGGCGCCGGTCAGATCAAGACCGGCTCGCTCTCGCGCAGCGACCGGGTCGCCAAGTATAACCGCCTGATGGCGATCGAAGAACAACTGGGCGACGCCGCCCGCTATCCGGGCGCCAAGGCGTTCAAAGCCCTCCGCTGACGGCGGAGCGCCCGGGATGAAATCCGCGTGAGAACTCGCGCGGGCGCGGGATGCGCGGGAGCATCGGAGCGTTTGTTGGAAGAATCTAGCGCTTGCTGGGGCCTATAGCTCAGCGGTAGAGCAGCCGGCTCATAACTGGTAGCGCGTAGGTTCGAATCCTACTAGGCCCACCAAGCGCCCATGCGCAGAAAGACGAGGCGGTCGATGCGCGGTCGCTCCATCTTCTCGGCGTTCCTCATCATCGTCTTCGCTGCGTGCTCGAACGGTAGCGGCCTCGCGCCGGTACCGATCACGAATGGTGGTGCGCCGCCTCCCATCCTCGACCTGAGCCCGTCGCCGTTGGACCTCAACGACGGCGCACCGGTCGACGCGCTCACCGCTTCGGGCGATACGCCTGGCGTCGCCTACACCCCCACCGCCGATGCATCGTGCACGACCCCGGACGGCGCGATCGCGATCGCCGGCGACGGCCAAGCGCAGGTGGATCAGGCCGGCGTCCCTTTGATGTTCGTCGCATCGGCGATCGGCAGTACGCCTCCGCCTTCGTGCGGCGTGACGGTCAAAGGCTCCGACGGCAGCGACGCCACGGCGCAGATCTCGTACGAAGTCGTCCCGCTGATCGCGAGTCTTAAGAAGAAGCCGGTCGTCAGGCTCGCCGTCGCTCCCGGTGCCGGCGTGACTCCGGCGAGCGCGACGATCACGCAAGCGAATCAAAGCGTCTCGCTGGTCGCGAGCGGTTTCAGCGGCACGACCGTGGCGACCGTCGGGAGCGGCTGCTCGAGCGGGAGCGGCGTTCAGGTCAGTCCCAAACAGGTCACCGGCGGAGCCGGCACCTTCACCGTGCTTCCGTTCGGCCAGGGGGCCATCGCCAAGTCGTGCACGTTGACGATCGCGGACACCGCGACAGGCTTGGTGAGCGTACCGGTGACGTTGGCGATTCCGGCGTTGCAGAAGTTCACCGCCGCACCAAAAATCGTCCAGTTCGGATGCGCCGGCTCGAGCGCACCGACGGCGTGCCAGACCACGAGGTCCGTCACGCTTGCGGAGACCGGCGCACAGACGTTCTCGATCGTCACCCGCGCGAGTCTCAAGCAATCGTGCGCGAATGTTTTCGACGGGCCTCTGACGATTACGACCGGGAACGGCGCCTACGTCCGGAGCATCGCCGGCCCGAGCGCGAGCGTCGCGTTTGCCGGTCTGCTGCCGGGCGCGACGCTCGGGTGCAGCACGATCGTGATCACCGATAACGGCGATCCGGCGCAGCGGGTCACGCTCTCCGTCGATCAGAGCTTCGCGACGCCACCGCCGCCGGTCGCACCGGCCGTCGCGCCGCCATGCGTCGGTCCGGATCCGCACGTCGCCGTTCCGGGCAAGCCGCACGGCATGTACGTCTGGAATCCGTATACGGTCGACGGGGGCATCTACGAGCAGCAGCTCGAGCAAAACGTGATCGGCAAAGACCCGACGCTGTGCGGTGTGAGCCTGGTCGTGCGCTGGTCGGATCTCGAGTCGACCAAGGGCGTCTACGACTTCAGCGAGATCGACGATCCGACGACCGGACTTGCCGCACCCTACGTCAACGCCGGGCTGACCGTGAACCTGCTCTTCTCCGACGGACCGGAACGCGGTCAGAACAATCCGGTGACGCCCGCCTGGGTGACCGCCTCGAACGGCGATGGCGTGCCGATCGTGCATTGCGACGATCAGCCGCCCGCGCCCGACTATCTAAGTCCGACCTTCGAAGCTGATTGGAAGGCGTTCATCGCCCACGCGGTCGCGCACTACAGCTATAACGCAAGCGCGATGGCCCCGCACATCGGGTACATGCGCTTCGCGATCGGCTTCGGCGTCGAAGCGATCCCCGCGCACTTCGACAACGGCGAGCACGCCGATTGCCTGGGCGAGTGGCAGCAGGCACCGGTGAACTTCACGTACGACGGCTGGGTGCAGCATGCCAAGAACGTCGTCAACGCCCTCGGGGAGCAGACGACGGACAAGCAGCTGCTGGTCGCACTGAACCAGCTCGACGGCGGCGCGTCGTTCTACGACTATCCGAACGCGGTCGCGGAAGACGCTGCGAACAAAGGTATCGGATTCGGCACCGAAAATCTCGGCATCGCGAACGTCGCCTTACCTACCTCGATCCCGGGCGCGTGCAATCCGCAGGCGAAGATCGTGAACCTGTACTGGTGCCAGGCGCTGACGCGCCACGTCGGCCAGGTCCCGTTCGAGTTCCAGACGATCGTCGCGTCGACCGCGCCGATGCCGGGCGAATCGTCGATCGACCTCGGAAAAGTCTTGCAATACGGGCTCGATAACGACACGCAGATCTTCGAACTCTATCCGCAGGAGTGGTTGGCCGCCGACGTCGCCGGATTCACCACCGCGCCGGATCGGCTCGCGCATCAAGCGGCGCTTCGCGACACATCGCTCGTGTTAGGCGCCCATCCGTGAAGTGAACGACAAACGTCGCTCTTCAAGCCTTAGGGACTAATACGGTCGGCGCTCTTGACTCGGTATGGTAGAGTTGCCACTGACCTGTGGTCCCTAAAGAAAGGCATTAGGTTGACGAACAAACTTATTCTCGGAGCCTGCGCGATCGCGGCCTCCCTCTGCATGGCGGTCGCGCCGGCGATGGCCGATGATTTCAGCGGCTTCTACATCGGCGGTAACATCGGTACGTCCACCGCGACGTCGAACGCGACGACCACGACCGTGACCAGCCCGGCCGGCTACTTCACGGCCACTAGCATTCCGGCGATCAACTCGGCCGGCGCTCAGGATTTCGCGCCGGGCGGCGGGAACGCCGGCGGGCAGATCGGCTACAACTGGCAGTCGGGTCACACCGTCTTCGGCGTCGTAGGCGACTATAGCTCGGCCAACATCCACGGTTACAACTCGACGACCGCGGCGTACCCGTGCTGCCCGGGGACCGGCTTCACGGTCCGCCAGTCGATCGACGTCACCTCGATCATGACCGCACGCGCCAAGCTCGGCCTCACGGCGGGGCACACGCTGTTCTTCGTGACCGGCGGCTGGGCTCGCGCCAATGCCAAGTACGCGGCGACGTTCGCCGATACGTTCGCACCCGCGACCGAAAGCGCGTCCTCGACCCAGACCCTCAAGGGCTGGACGTACGGCGGCGGTGCCGACCTCAAACTCAACACGCAGTGGTCGTTGGGCGGCGAATACCTGCACGCCGACTTCGGCAACTTCGCCACGGTGACGAGCACGAATCTGTCGGCGTTCGCGCCGCCGATCCTGTTCCCCAGCAACGTCTTCACCCACAACGTGAACCTCAAGACGGACACGGTCCGCTTCAACCTGAACTACCGCTTCTAACGGACCGGCCGTTCCGCTAACGCACGCTCTTCCTCGCGGATTCGAACTGCGAGGAGAGCGGCGTTCAGCAGCGTGAACACGATCGCGACCCCGACCTCGCCGAACGCGAGGGGGAGGGTCGCGATTTCAATTGTGACGATCAGGTAGTTCGGATGCCGGACGAACCGGAACGGGCCGCTCCGCACGAGCGGCGCACCCGGGAGCGAGATCAGACGCGTGGTCCAATACGGGCCTAGGGTTGCGATCACCCAGACGCGCGCGCATTGAAGCAGCGCGAAGAGCCCGATCAGCCACCAGTTGGTGCTCGCATGCGTAACCATCGCGACGACGGTGGTGCAGAGCAGCCACGAGCCGTGCAACAGGATGAAGAACGGGTAGTGTGCCGCTCCCGTCTCGACCGCGCCGCGTGCGAGCAGCGCCCTCGTATTGCGCGCGGCGTAGCGGAGTTCGAGCAGACGCTGCAGCGCGACCAGCCCGCAGACCACCAGGATCGCGATCACGTGCGTTCGAGGGTCGCAAACGCGGCGGTGAAACCGGGACCCATCGAGGTCACCAGCGCGCGCCGGAACTCCGGCCGCGCGAGCGAGCCGCCGTGGAGCGCGCGCTCGAGCACGAACATCACGGTCGCCGCCGACATGTTGCCGAAGTCTCGCAGGACGCCGCGCGATTCGACCAGCGCGCCGTCTGGCACGCCGAACGAGTGTTCCAGCGCTTCGAGCACTTTCGTGCCGCCCGGATGCGAGAGGAACGTGTCGATGTCGTCCATGCCGAGAGCGGACTCCGCCAGATAGGTCGAGACGACGCCGCGCATCTCGGTCTCGACCAGCGCCGGAATGTCGCGCGAGAAGATCGCCTTCATGCCGTCCTCGGCGACGTCCCATCCCATGATATCGAGGGTGTTCGGAAACGTGCATTCGCCCGATGCGGCGATCGCGGGGCCATCGCCTTCGGTGCAGAGGAGCGCGGCCGCCGCGCCGTCGCCGAAGAGGGCGGTCGCGACGATGTTGCTCTTGGTGAAGTCGTCTTTCCGGAACGAGAGCGCGCAGAGTTCGACGACCAGGAAGAGCACGAGCTTGCCGGGCAGGCTCTGCGCCATCGTCGCCGCGCGCGCGAGGCCCAGCACGCCGCCGGCGCAGCCGAGTCCGAAGATCGGCAGCCGGCGAGTGGTCCGCTTGAACGGCAGGCGCTCCATCAGCAGCGCGTCGAGGCTGGGCGTCGCGATCCCGGTGGTCGAGACGGTCACGATCGCGGCCACGTCCTCGACGGTGCGGCCGGCTTGCGCGAGCACGTCCAGGGTCGCCCGTTCGAGCAGTTCGACGGCCGAGGTGAGGTAGATCGCGTTGCGGTCCGGCCAGCCGTGTTCGTCGTAGTACCAGTCGATCGGCACGCACGAGTAACGCCGCTCGATTCCGGTGTTGGCGAAGACCGGGAGCAGCCGTTCGACCAGCGCCGAGCGCGAGCCGAACTGGGCGCCGACGCGTCGCATGACGTCCCCCTGGTCGAGCGCAAACGGGGGGACGGCGGTCGCAAGGTCGAGGAGCCTGGCCGGTGATTCCATCCCCGACCCTTTGCATTGACAGGACCCCGACCCCTCGGGTAGCGTAAGGGTTCGGTCCGAGGCGCCATAGTCTATCGGTTAGGACGTCGCCCTTTCACGGCGAAGAGACGAGTTCGATTCTCGTTGGCGCTACCATGGAATTTGGAAGCCCGCTACGGCGGGCTTTTTCTTTGCGCCTGGCGCGAACGGTAGCCGTTTGGTAGCGATTGCACTATTGGCGGCTCCTTGAAGCCAGTAACGTTCGGAGTTGGATCTCATCGTTCTGGTCGGCTCGCCTTGACTCCGATTGGCTGCCCGTGTCATGGATTGGATGACGTTTGGTGACGGCGCAGGGACACCGTGCCACCCGTATGGCAGCCCGCCGAGCTAGGATCAAAGTGTGAATAAGCAGGACCAGGTGAAAATCACAGCGGCGATGCTCCATAGCGTCGTTACTTGCGAGCGTCGACCCTGGATGGATCTCTTCGCCGACCCAGCGCGACGCGAAGAAGCGAGCCCGTTCCTGGAAATGCTTTGGCGGAGGGGTAGATCGCACGAAGACGAGATGATTGGGGCTGACCCAGCAGCGTCAATAAATCTGCAGATAGTCTCGTCAGATACTCGCGAGTCGGCTACGCGCGCGGCGATAGAGTCGCGCACGCCGCTCATCTATGGCGGTCGCCTATCCTGCGGAGACCTGCTGGGCGAACCGGACCTGCTGCGACACATCGGGGCTGGGAAGTATTCGCCCGGCGACATTAAGACGGGTGCAGGTGAAGAAGGCGGTAACTCAGAGGCGAAAAAGCCGAAGCGCCACTATGCAGTCCAGCTGGCGCTGTACGTGGACATCCTCGAACGTCTTGATCTATCAGATGGGCGTAGGCAGGCGTTCATTTGGGACGTTCACGGTGAGGAAATCGCATACGATCTTGTTGCTGCGAAGGGCAAGCGTTCGCCCGAGATTCTCTGGAGCGACTACGAGCAGACGTTGAGCATTGCTCGCGAAATAATCTCCGAAACCAGGGTTCCGGTAGCATCGTACCAGGGCGAGTGCAAGAACTGCGTCTGGTATGGTGCCTGCCTCGCTGATCTCGAAGAGCGGCGGGACCTGACGCTACTACCTGGGCTAGGGAAGTCCAAGCGGGCCGCCTTGTCACCCGTCGCAGTTGACATTCCAGCGCTCGCGCATCTTGATCCCGCGCGCTTGCTCGACGAAAAAGGCGAAAGTATTATACCCGGCATAGGCGTCGAGACGCTACTAAGGTTTCGTGACCGCGCTATTCTCAGTACTTCGGGCGGAGCGGCGTACATCCGAGGAGACCTCACGTTGCCGGAGGCTCCGGTGGAGCTGTTTTTTGATATCGAGACGGATCCGATGACTAATCACTGCTATCTCCACGGCTTCGTAGAGCGGCGCGATCGAAGGAACGATGGGGAGCATTACCACGGCTTCTTTTCGGAATCGATGGATCCGGCTGGCGAACGGGGTGCTTTCGCTGCGGCATGGGACTACGTTCAGCGGAGCCGCCCGTGCGTACTCTACACGTATTCGAAGTATGAGCGTACATGGTGGCGTGCGCTGCAAGTGAAGTATCCAGACGTGTGTGCGGCCAGCGATATCGAGTCGGTGTTTTCCGAGGATTGGGCTGTTGATCTGCTCGCCGTCGTTCAGTCCAAGACAGAATGGCCGACGCGAGATTATTCGATCAAGTCGCTAGCGCAGTATCTAGGGTTCTCATGGCGCGATACGCACCCGTCAGGGGCGGCATCGATCGAGTGGTACGATCGGTTCACGCGCGGCGAAGCGGCGGCGCGGGACCGGATTCTTCAGTACAACGAGGATGACTGCAGGGCAATGCGCGTCCTCCTGGATGGCATTCGTGCCTTGAAGCTGGGACCTATTGCGGACCCAATCTGATTTTCAAGGCCAAACCAGGTAGGAGCACTGCGGTCGGCGGCACGAAATATCCGGGTCAATACTTCGACCAAGCACAACGAGGAGCGAGTAGCCGGAATGCCACCCTTGCGGTCTATCGAACTCTTCACGGGCGCGGGCGGGCTTGCGCTCGGGAGTCACCTCGCCGGATTCCACCACGAGGCTCTCTTTGAATGGGACGCAGACGCGTGCGAAACGCTGCGCGCTAATCGATCTCGGGGCGCGATCCGGGGGATTAAGAAGTGGGGGAATATTGTTCAAGGCGATGTCCGCGACGTTGCAGACTTCGGCGAGTTTGCCAACCTGGATCTCGTAGCGGGTGGAGCGCCATGTCAGCCGTTTTCGATCGGCGGCAAGCATCGTGGGATGCAAGATAATCGCAATATGATTCCGGAGTTTGTTCGAACTGTTCGGCAGTCTGCGCCTCGCGCTTTCATACTGGAGAACGTGCGGGGGCTTAAGAGGAAAGCGTTCGAAGGTTATCTGGCGTACATATTGCTCGAGTTGCAATATCCCGAGGTTGTGATTCGTGAGGGCGAGTCGTGGGAGGACCACCACCGGCGGTTGCAAGATATTCACACCGCTGGAAATTTCGATGGGTTGCGATACAGCGTCGTCTTTGACGTGCTCAATGCGGCCAACTTTGGCGTCGCCCAGACGCGCGAGCGGCTATTCATAGTCGGATTTCGATCTGACACCAATATTGAGTGGCACTTTCCGGATCCAACTCATAGCGCCGACGCTCTATACGCTTCTCAGTACGTGGATGGTGACTATTGGGAGCGCCATGGTCTGAGACAACCCCAGGAGCCTGCCAACTGGGGAGCGAGAGCGCGCCGCCTGACTCAGGCGCGCCCGACGCGCCCTTGGCGAACGATTCGGGACGCCGTATCTGACCTTCCGTCCCCGCGATCAGATCGGGACACCATCGCGGGTACCACGAACCATCGCCTCCAGCTAGGAGCGAGGTCTTACGTGGGGCACACTGGCAGCCCGATCGATTTTCCATCGAAGACGCTGAAGGCCGGTGACCACGGTGTCCCCGGCGGCGAAAATACCGTCGTGTTCCCAAATGGGAATTTCCGCTACCTGACCGTCCGGGAAGCCGCGCGTGTGCAGTCGTTCCCGGACGAGTGGATTTTCAAGGGCGCCTGGTCTGAAGTCATGCGACAACTGGGGAATGCGGTCCCGATGGAGCTCGCCCAGGTGGTGGCACGGAGCGTCGCCAACTCGCTTCGGAGACATGACGCTACGATCGACTAACGAGGGCGAAGGGATCGACGCCCCGACTCCGTTCAATCCACTCGGCTACCCAAACCTAACCAGGAACGTGGTCGACGAGCTTATGCGGCGCGATGCTATGGCGCTACCGCCGCAGCGGTTTCGGGGAGCCGGCGTGTATGCGCTGTTCTATCTCGGCGCCGATCCGGAGTACTCGCGAGTGCGGTCGGCAGATGCTTCCCAGCCGATTTATGTTGGGAAAGCGGTGCCCGCCGGGGCGCGAAAGGGAATCATCGAGGAGCTCGGTGCTCCGGTCGGTACGGAGCTGCACAAGCGGCTCGCCGAGCATGCGGAGTCCATCCGGGCTACGGCCGATCTCTCCCTTGATGACTTTTGTTGCCGTTTTCTAGTTGTTGAGCCGCTTTGGATCGTCATGGCTGAGCAGTTTCTAATTACAAAATTTCGGCCGCTCTGGAATCTGCGCCTCGATGGATTCGGAAATCACAACCCCGGATCGGGGCGTCACGCGGGAGAAATTTCGTGGTGGGACGCACGCCATCCGGGTCGGCCGTGGGCTGCGAGTCTTCGACAGACGAGAACGAAAGCGGGTGCTATAGCTCGCGTACGCGAGTTTTTCGACCTAGTGGATACCAACGCTTTGTTGATCGACGTCGAGGCGATTGCCGCAGCTCAGCGCGAGGATGTACCTGATGAATGACGATATCGCGTCACCCAATCGCGGGATGATTCGCCGCCAACGATTGCCATCCAATGTGATCTGTCCGACAGAAAAGCAGATTCGCCACAATATCGTCGTGATCCCCAAGGCGTTTCTCGATGATGTAGAGGGAAAGCTGGAACGAACGTTCGTCGTCGTCTTATTGGGAGAGGCTATTCCCGACCGACACTTGGATTTAGATAGGCGCATATCGCTGCCGCTTCGGGGGCGCGTGAAGCCCGGGACGACGCTTACATTGTCAATTAGCCATGATGCCCTGCATCTTGAGATGGCATAGTCGTAGCGCCTTCTTGTCAACTGATCCGCAGCACGAATAAGCCCTGATAGCCGGGCTTCTGCTAATTCCCGAGTACCGAACGGAACTTGGCTACGGCGCGAGCGTGATCCCCACCGGGCTGCTGAAGCCCGAGTTCGCTCCGGAGATGGTACGCGTCGGCGCGACGTTGCCGTTGCTTCCCGCGGCGAAGACGAGGATGCTGTTGCCGCTGTCGACGTAGATATTGTCGCCGGCATCGAGGCTGATGCCGCTTGGTCCGCTCAGGCCCGTGTTGGAACCGGCGATCGTCGCGATCGGCACGGCGTTGCCGGTAGCACCGGGCGCATACGCGGTGATCGTATTCCCGTAGTAGTTCGTCACGTAGATATTTCCGCGCGAATCGACCGCATCGAAGACCGCACCGTTCATCCCCGTCGACGAACCGGTGATCGTCCGGATCGGCGCCGCGTTGCCATTGGCTCCGGTCGCATACTCGGTGATGCTATCGACGCCGCTGTATTGACTCGCGTTGTTGACGAGGTAGAGGTTGCCTTGTGCATCGAGCGCCAGTCCGTACGGCTCCGCGATTCCGGTCGCGGTGCCGGCGATCGTCCGGATCGGCGGGGCGTTGCCGTTCGCGCTCGGCCCGAAGACCGTCACCGTATTGGCGAAGAAGTTCGCGACGAAGAGATCTCCGGCGCCGTCGAACGCAAGCCCGAGCGGCCCGCTCAATCCCGTATTGCTTCCGGCGATCGTCGTGGCCGGCGCGACGTTACCGTTCGCGCCTGATGCGTACGCGGTGACCGTTGCATCGCGTAGACCGGAAACGTACGCGTCGCCGAGACTATCGACGGCGACGTCATACGGTTCCGCAATGCCGGTCGCGGCGCCGATAACCGTACGAGCGGGAGCGGTATTTCCGGTCGCATCTGCCGGCGTCTCGGTGAGCGAATAGTTTCCGAGATTGACGGCATAGATGTTGAGGGGGTTGGAGGCGACGGCTATCGCGAGCGGGGTGCTGTTGGACGGAAGAAGATCGGCCGAGCTCGCAGTGACGGAAGTCCCGGTGGTCCCTGCAGATCCGTTGTAGGTCAGGGTGGCGGTTTGATCCGAACTCGCGATCGACGTGGTGCTGAGTTGGAATGCCGACTTATCTGAACTTGCGAGCGCGAGCGGCATTGCGTAGGTGCCGATGATGGTGTGGCCGGCTGCGTCCAGCGCGATCGCGGAGATCGTCGTCGTCGAGGATGTTCCGACGGTGAACGACGTGCTCGTCGCAGCGAGGGTCACGGACGCGACGACGCCGTTGACGATGACGGTGATACCGAAGGTCGTCGCGCCGATCACCTGCACGACGGTGGCCCTTCCGAGCACGTTGCCGGTCTCGCCCGAGCCTTCGTAGATCGTCACGCCGAACGTGTCGGTGCCGAACGGGGCGGTGACCGTGATGTCGCACGAGCGCGTCGACCCGGAGCCGGTGCACGCGGAGGAGCCACCGGCGATATTGGCGACCACCGGCGTGCCACCGTTGACCGCGATCGCTACCGAAGAGGCCGACGGC
>JBEPVY010000046.1:0-15778 GCA_041690835.1 Vulcanimicrobiota bacterium
ATACACCCTCTCGTTCGTGGCCTGCGTCATTTGTTTATAATATACATTTTCCCGCGCGGTTCTTTGTCTTTCCTTTTCTATTTATTAAGCGGGCGCGGATCACACGATCCGCGCCCTCTTCCGTTTCTCCGTCGCGTGCTAGCGGTTGATGTGCCAGCGTAGCTGGAGACGAACCGTGCGCGGCTGCGCGGGGATGAGCGGATACGGCAGATTGCCGGCGACGAACGCCGGGCCGTATTGCCCCGAGCTGTTCTCGCCGGTGAACGGACTACCCGCGTTCGGGCGGACCAGCCCGCCGAAGACGTTCGTGTTGAACAGGTTCTCCGACGAGAGGATCACGTCGAGGTTCTTGTTCGCCGGATGCTTGAGCACCAGGTCGTAGATCGCGAACGGCGGTTGGAAGTACGTGTTGTTCTTCCCTTCGAAGTCGGCCCCGAGGCCGACGTAGTCGCCGTTATCGAACGTGTAGGTCACGCGGCCGTAGCCCTTGAGATACGGCACGCAGACGTTCGAGCCGCCGTCGCTGCACTGCTGCACGCCGTTGGCCGGCGCGCCGAACTGGCCACTGGCCGCGGACGGGTAGGCCGAGAGCGGCACGCCGTTGACGATCGAACGGGCGGCCGTGAGGTTGACGAAGTAGCCGAGGCCCTTCGCCGGTTCGTAGCGATACGAGAGCATCGCCAGCTTCGAGTCCAGATTGGCGGCGTTGATCGTGTAGTTGATCAAGCCGATCTGCGGTTGGAGGGGATCGTTCACGATCTGCTGTGCGTTCTCGAACACGTCGTGGATGACGTTGCTTGCCAGATCGAAGCTGAGAACGCCGCCGTTCTTGAAGCGGTGGTCGAACCCGAGGTCGGCTTCGATCGCGTGCTCCGGAACGAGGTTCGGATTCTTCTCGTTGAGCGTTCCAACCGCCGATCCGGTGCCCGACGGGGGCAAGTAGGCCGGAATGCCGCTTGCGATGCCGGCGTACGGGAACGTCGACGACGAACCGAACGAGAGCCGGTACGAGGTCGCGTCCTCCGGACGGAGGGTCAGCGCGACGTGCGGATCGAAGCGCGTCACCTGTTTGTCGAGCGGCGATGCCGGATAGGTGACGCCGTTGAACGGACCCGCCTGGATGCCTTGGATGCGCCACTGGGTCAGGTAGCCGCCGGCCTTGAGGCCGAGCGTCCGGGTCAGCGCGAAGTCGCCGGTCACCGAGAACGTGTTGAACTTCTCAAACGTGTCCGGCACCTGGACGCCGCACGCTCCACCACCCGCACATGCGAACGTCTCGTCGCTGTGGTAGTCGTAGGTGAAGTTGAGCGAGTTCTGCCCGAAGGGGTGGATGAACGAGACCGTCGTCCCCTTGAACTTATCGTGCTCCCAGGTGCTGTACGGTCCCTGGAAACATTCCGTGTAGCCGTTGACGGTCGGGCCGGGCTTTCCGTACGACGGCGAGCCCGAACAGAAGCCCGCCGCTAGTCCGCTCGGATACCAGAACTGCGGATAGTTGGATTCGCCCAGACCGTCGATCACGCGCGAGATCGCACCCTGGTAGGGGCGGATCAGCAACGTGTTGTCGCCGATCGCGGTGCGGAACTGGCCCTCGAAGATCGGCATCACGTTGTAGACGTTCGATCCGGGATAGAAGAAATAGCCCTGCGTCGGTTTGCCGATGTACTGCGAGTAGTAGGGCGACGAACAGACCTGGCCGTGGATGCCGCCCGAAGTCGAGTTGATGCATTGCGCGATCGGTACGCCGCCGGCATCGACGCCGTAGGCGGTGGCCTGCGGCAGGTACGACGACTGCGTGCTCAGATAGCCGAACTCGATCGAGGTCGAGGGTGAGAAGTCGTAGCGGAGCTTCCCGACCTGGCCGCGCGAGCCATACGCGCTTCCGATCGGACCGCAGAACGTGATGATGCCGGTCGACGCCGGCGTGTTCCAGGTGGCCTTCGCAGTCGTGCTCAGCACGCAGCCGTTCTCGCCCTGAAAGGGTCCGTTGACGCCGCTCGAGCCGCCGCCCGCGACGTACGAGAACTTGCCGAACGATCCGGTCGCGAGAAGCGATGAGAATTGGGAACCGTACGAATCCAGCCCGGTGGTGAACTCGAAGGTGCTCTTCTTGGTGAAGCTCGGGGTCAGCAGGTTGGCGGTGCCGCCGACCGCCGTTCCGGCGAACGGGGTGGTGTTGCCGGGACCCATCTGGGTCTCGACGCCGTCGAGCAGATACGAGCCCACGAACTGCGTGAACAGGCTGCCGTAGCGACCGCCCGAGAGCGGATGGCCGTCGAGCAGGACCTGCGTCTCGTACGACTGCGAGCCGCCGAGCGAGATGGTGGTATTCGGCGAGGACGAACCGTGCGAGACGCTCGCGCCCGGGATCCGTTGCACGTACTCGTTGATCTGCGGATTGGCCAGATCGACGATGTCGACGCGCGCGACGAATGCGGATGCAGCCGCACCGGCATTGATCGAACTCGCGCGTCCGCGCGAACTGACGCGCGCGATCGTCCGCAGCGAGCTGAGATCGGCCTCGGTGAGCGAGACCGCCAACGCCTCGGTCTGACCGGCGACCAGCACGAGATCGTCTATGCTGGCCGGAAGGTAGCCGCCCTTATTGACGGAGACTCGGTAGACGCCTTGAGGAAGCGTCAGGACAAACGCGCCGGTGGCGTCGGACGTCGTGGTCTGTTGGGCCGGGCCGTTCGCGATGACCTGCGCGCCCGCGACGGGCGCACCTGCGGCCGTGCGGACCGTCCCTTGAACGGTCGCAACGGCCGTATCGGCGCGCACGATCGTCGGAGCTACCAGCGCGCAAAGCGCGGCGGCAACGAGAAGTAAGCGGGGTATCAACGTAGATCCTTTCGTGATGAGAGCGTTTCCGTGAAGCGATTTCGGCGTGAGTTCGGTGACTCTTGCGACGTTTGGCGACCCGACGTCGCCGTGATGACCGAAGTCGCTATTCTTCTTCGTGCAGATGCAGGTGGCAGCCGTCTTCGGCATCCGATAGCACCTCGCGAGCTTCGCTTAGCACGTTCTCTGCCAGCGGTTTGGTCGCCGCGATCGAGCCTTCGCCGGCCAGGAAGTCGCGCTCGGACCAGTCCTCCCACGTCTCGAGCGGCTCACCGTCGACCTCGGCCGGGAAACGGACGCAGAAGCCCTGATCGAGATGCATGCCGACCACCATGACCGCGGTCGCGCGCGGGAAATACATGCCGTCCTTCCAGAGCGTACCCGAGGTCGTCGCGTAACTCTTGCCGATCTTCAGCGGTTCGAGTGGCTCGTTCATACGCCGAACGGGTTGATCGGCTTCTCGCCGGTGTAGGTGAGGACGCTCTTGGTCTCCGAGTAGAGCCGGAGCGTCTCGAAGCCGAGTTCGCGTCCGTAGCCGGACTGTTTGTAACCGCCGAACGGCACGCCCGGGAAGACGGCGTACGGCGTGTTGATGGCGACCGTTCCGCTGCGCAACGCCCGAGTCACCCGGCCGGCCCGACCGATATCGCGCGTCCAAAGGCTCGCCGAGAGCCCGTAGTCCGAGTCGTTCGCAAGCGCGATCGCTTCGGCTTCGTTCGCGAACGGGACGATCGCGACGACCGGGCCGAAGACCTCCTCGCGCGCGATCCGGTGCTCGGGGCGGGCTTCGTAGGCGGTCGGCGCCCAGAACATGCCGTTCTCGAAGCCTTCGCCGATCGCGACGGGCGCGCCACCGAAGAGTTCCTTCGCGCCTTCCTCGCGCGCGACGTCGCAGTACGAGCGGATCTTGGCGTACTGCTCGTCGAGCGTGATCGCGCCGACCTGCGTCGCCGGATCCTCGGGGTTGCCGACCTTGACGGCCTTGGCTTTCTCGGTGAACGCGTTCAAGAAACGGTCGTAGATCGAGGCCTGCACCAGGATGCGCGAACGCGCTTCGCAGGTCTGGCCGGCGTTGTAATAGATGCCGTAGAGCGCGCCCGCGACGGCCGCATCCAGATCGGCATCGTCGAAGATCAGCGAAGGCGACTTTCCGCCAAGTTCGAGGGTCAGGCGCTTGAGCGTCTCCGACGCGGTTCGCGCGACCAGCTTGCCGGTCGCGGTGCTGCCGGTGAACGCGATCTTATCGATGCCCGGATGTTCGACCATCGCCGCTCCAAGTTCGCGCCCCGAACCGGTCAAGATATTGAGCACGCCTTCAGGTAGACCGGCTTCGAGCGCGATCTTGCCGAGTTCGATCGCGGTCAGCGGTGTCGACGGCGCCGGCTTGAGCACGATCGTGCAGCCGGCCGCGAGCGCCGGCGCGACCTTCCAGGACGCCAGCAAGAGCGGAAAGTTCCACGGCACGATCGCGCCGACCACGCCGAGCGGCTCGCGCAACGTGTAGGTCAGATAGGTCGAGATCGGTCCGGGAATCGTCTCGCCGTAGTTCTTGGTCGCGGCCCCCGCGTAGAACTCGAAGCAGTCGACGATCGCGCCCAGTTCGCCCTTCGCGGTCGAGAGCGCCTTGCCGTTGTCGCGCACTTCGAGAAGCGCGAGATCGTTCGAACGTTCCGAGATCAACTGGGCCATCTTGTAGAGGATCTTGCCGCGCCGGGCGGGCGGCATCGTGGCCCATTTGCCCCCGTCGAAGGCGGCCCGGGCCGCGCGAACCGCACGGTCGACGTCGGTCGCGGTCGCTTCCGCGACCGGTCCGAGCACCGCTCCGGTCGCCGGGTTGCGGTTCTCGTAGGTCCGTCCGTCCGAGCCGTCAGCCCAGTCCTTACCGATCAGCAGTTGCATGTCGTCCTTATTCGCTCGCTTCGAAGAGTGTGGCTATTCCCTGTCCGACGCCGACGCACATGGTGGCGAGACCGTAGCGCCCGCCGCGTCGTCGCAGCTCGTGGAGCAGGGTCGTGGCGATCCGGGCGCCGCTCGCACCGAGCGGATGTCCGAGCGCGATCGCGCCGCCGCTGACGTTGGTCTTGGCAGCGTCAAAGCCCAAGTCGCGCGCGCACGCGAGTGCCTGTGCGGCGAACGCTTCGTTGATCTCGATCAGGTCCAGATCGGCCGCTCGCACGTTTGCGGCCGCGAAGATCTTGCTCGTGGCCGGGATCGGTCCGAGCCCCATCACTTCGGGCGAGACGCCGGCGGTGGCGGTCGCGAGCACGCGCGCGAGCGGGCGCAGTCCGAGCCGTCGGGCCGTCTCGCGATCGACCAACACCAGGGCCGACGCACCGTCGTTGATGCCCGACGAGTTGCCGGCCGTCACGGTGCCGTCCGCGACGAAGACGGGCTTGAGTTTCGCAAGGGATTCCAGGGTCGTCTCCGCGCGCGGATGTTCGTCGCGGACCACATCGCCGACCGCGACCAGCTCGTCGTCGAAGGCGCCCCGCGCGATCGCCGCCGCGCAGCGGCGCTGCGATTCGCACGCGAAGGCATCCTGCTCGGCGCGCGTGATGCCGTAGCGGGACGCGACGATCTCGGCCGTTTCACCGAGGGAGACCGTCCACTCGGCCGGGAGCGCCGGATTGGTCATGCGCCATCCGAGCGTCGTATCGAACGTCTCGGGGTTGCGGTCGAACGGCTTCTCGCTCTTGGTCGTCACGAACGGCGCGCGCGACATCGACTCGACGCCGCCCGCTACGATCGCATCCGCTTCGCCCCAGGCGATGGCGTGGGCGGCCGAATTGATCGCTTGCAGACTCGAACCGCACAGCCGATTGAACGTCGCGCCGGCCGCCTCGACCGGAAGCCCGGCCAACAGGGCGGCCATCCGGGCGACATTACGATTGTCCTCGCCGCTCTGGTTGGCCGCGCCGAAGAACACGTCGTCGATCTCGTCGCCGGCCAGGCCCGCGCGATCGACGGCGGCACGGATCGCGATGGCGGCCAGATCGTCCGGACGTACGCGTGCGAGCGCGCCGCCGTACCGGCCGATCGGCGTTCGCACCGCCGAGACGACCACGACTTCGCGGGCGCTCACGGTTGCGGCATCTCCGGCTCGTCCTCGACATCCAACACCCAGAGCGCGCGATGCGGTGCGTAAGCGGCGCCTTCGACCTGCGCGATGCGGTTCAGGATACGTGCCAGGCGCGCGCCCCCGATCTCGCGACCCCACGCGATCGGACCGATCGGGTAGTTCGTGCCGAGGCGCATGGCGGTATCGACATCGTCGGGCGAGGCCACCCCATCGTCGACGGCGGCGACCGCTTCGTTCACGATCGATGCGATCACGCGGCCGAGGAAGAGCCCGACGCGGTCCTCGACCAACA
This sequence comes from Vulcanimicrobiota bacterium, assembly GCA_041690835.1. Taxonomy (GTDB): domain Bacteria; phylum Vulcanimicrobiota; class Vulcanimicrobiia; order Vulcanimicrobiales; family Vulcanimicrobiaceae; genus JALYSX01. Next base: position 6,213 of record JBEPVY010000046.1, read on the forward strand.
CCGTCCGTCGGCCGAGCGATTCGAACAGATCCTGCGCGAGTTCGAGGGCATCGTCGGAGACCGCGTCGGTGTCGACGATCTCGACCGCGGCTTGACTCTCGAGCGCGCCGAGCACGCCGTAGCCGACTAACCGTTCCGGCCCCACGATAGCGCGGCCGCAGGCCGCGAGATCGGTCGCATACGCATCGGCGAAGATGACGGCCTCGGGGGCGACCATGCCGGCGACCGCGCGCAGCGTCGCGCTCCGGTCGCTCGCGCCGTCGCCGATATCGATCAGGATGGTCGCATCGACCGGAAGTTCGTCCAGTAGCTCGTCGCTCTCGACCCGCGTGACGTGTTCGTAGGCCTGCGCGAGCAACTCGAAGATCTCGTCGGCGACGCCGCCGTAGCCGAGCAGGACGACGTGCTCGTCCTCGTTACGGGCGACCGGTGCGGGCGCCGCGTCGTGATGAGCGGGCGGCCCGCTCGCATAGTCGTAGAAGCCCGCACCGCTCTTGCGCCCGAGCCGGCCTTCGGCGACCATCTGTCGCTGTACCGCGACCGGAGCGAGTCGTTCTTCTCCCGTCCGGGCGTAGATCGACTGGCTGGTCGCGAGATTGATATCCAGACCGATCAGATCCATCAGCTCGAACGGGCCCATCCGAAAACCGATGCCGCGCGCGAGCGCGTCCAGATCCTCGACCGGCGCGACGCCGGATTCGAATGCGTGCATCGCCTGTAGATAGTATGGGCGCGCAACCCGGTTGACGATGAAGCCGGGCGTGTCTTCGGTGACGACCGCGGTCTTGCCGAGCTTTGCGACGAACGCCTGCGCGCGCGTCAGCGTTTCGTCGGAGGTCGCATCCGCGCAGACGATCTCGACCAACGCCATCTTCGCAGGCGGGTTGAAGAAGTGCAGCCCGAGCGCGCGCTCGGGCCGGCTCAGGTGCGCTGCGATCTCGTCGATCGAGAGCGATGACGTATTGCTCGCGATCAGCGCGTCCGGCGCCAGTACCCGCTCGAACGCCGCGAAGGTCGCGCGCTTGAGCTCCAAGCTCTCGCCGACGGCTTCGATCCCGATCGAGGCTTCGGTCCGATCCGGCATCGCATCCAGCACCGTGGTCTGCGCGTTCGCTTGGATGCGCGCGCGGGCCGCCTCGTCCGGCTCGACGATCTCGACGTCATACCCCGCCGCGGCCGCAACCGCGGCGATGCCGGCGCCCATCGTCCCGCCTCCGGCGATCAGAATCGTTTCACTCACGTCGGCCTGATTCGCTCCAGGCGGCACGAAGCCCGGTCGCAAAAAGGAGCGGACATGGAAAAACCCGTCTGGAAGCTGCGCCGTTCCTCATATGTGGTCGAGACGCCGTTCATGCGCCTCCGCAAGGACGAAGTCGAACTCCCCGACGGCACCGTCATCCCGGACTACTTCGTGCGCGAATCCGACGGCTTCGTGGTGATCTTCGCCTTGACGCTCGAGGGACGCGTGCTCCTCGGGCGAGAGTACCGGTACGGCTGCGACGCGATCGGGCTGGAACTCCCGGCCGGAAACATCTCGCCGGGCGAAGATCCGGCAGCCTGCGCGCGACGCGAACTCCGCGAGGAGACGGGCTACGAAGCCGCGAGCATCGAGGCGCTCGGTTCGTGGTACGCCGAGCCGGTCCGCTCGAGCGCGCGCGGCTATGCATTTCTGGCCCGCGGGGCCGTCAAAGCGGGCGCCCAGATCCTGGACGCGACCGAGCACATCGAGGTGCTCGACGCCTCCGTCGACGAGCTACGCGAGATGCTCCGGGACGGACGCATCCACTCGCTTTCCTCGGTCGCCGTCGCCTACCGAGCGCTGGACGCGCTGTAATTGCATGGTTCCCTTTCGGGTCGTCCCTTCGAGCGTGTAGTAGAAGCCGTCGATGTGATCGCGCTCGCGCAGTTGCAAGACGCCGAAGCCGACGTGGTGCTTTCCCTCCTCGTTCAGAACGTCGGCGTGGGTCTCGTACTCGTACCGCACCTCCTCGTCGTCGATCCGCACGCCGGCCATCTTCGAGCGCGTGACTCCCTGTTCGGTCTCACCCTTGATGTCGATCGCGGACCAGGTCTGACGGATCCGCATCGTCACCGGGATCTCGACCAAGCCGCCATGCGCTGCGTGCGCGCGGATGGTGCCCGACCAAACGCCCGCGAAGTCCGGGATATCGCTGAACCGTAGGCCGAACGGGCGCGCGCGCCAGAGCCAGCGATCGAAGAACACGTTCACCAGTCCGAACCAGACGGCGAAGGTCGGAACCTCGATCCACCACGGCACCTCGAACGGGAGTCGTTCGATGCCTTGGTGCGAGAGGAACACGCAGAGCACCGAGACGAGCGCGAGCGTCAGATAGATCTCGCTCCGGCCGCGGCCATCCAGGGAATATTGCTCCATCAACCCCTCGTTCGCGTCGCCGACCGCAGTCCTCCTACGCTCCCGAAAGGATAGACCCGATCCTCGCCGCACGCGACCGCGAGCATCTCGTCGATCCGCACGTCGAACGCGAGGACGGCGCGAGCGCAGCCCGCTGAGCGGACGTCCAACCCGGGCGAGTACGGCGTCAGCGCAGCCGCCACGATCAGACGCTCGCCCCCGAGTACGACCGGTACGCTCGCCCCGGCGCCGAGACGCAGACTCGGATGGAGGTGCCCGACGATACAGCGCGTGCGTTCGAGCGGCGGAACGTCGCCGTGCAGCAAAAGCCAGCCCTCGCGCTCGAGACGTTCGACGGTCGCGCCGAGCAACGCACGCCCGCGCGTGCGCCCTTCGTGATTGCCGGCGATCGGTACGACCGTACAACGCGCGCGCAGGCCGTCCAAGGCCGCGCGAACGGCGCGCGCGGCGCCCTCGCTCATGTTGGTCGAATGGACGACGTCGCCGAGCAGGACCAGTTCGCGTGCACCCGTCCGTTCGATCGCCTCGCCGATCGCCCGCACGATCGCGGCGGTCGACCAGAGCGGCAGCGCGCCACCGATGACGTCTTCGTAGCCGAGGTGGATATCGGCCGCGATCAGGGTCGCGCTTCCGCGCAAGAAGAGCATCCCATGCGGGAGCGCGATCGCACCCGGTAGGATCTCGTATTCGACGGCCGACGGACGCGCCACGCTCACGAGTAGCGCAGTTCCAGTTGTGGCGGTCCGTCCGTCGGGGCGCTCATGTCGGCTTCGCCGAGCAGCTGCAACACGCGATCGTGCAGCGCCTCGACCATGGTGGTGCGGTCGTCCATCACCACCGCATCCCCGAACGACGACGTGACGATTCCGAACGTGAACGGCGATGCCGCCGGCGGGTGCACGACCCGCGGCTCGCCCTCGAGCGATGCGACGTACGCAAGCGTCCCAGGAAGATCGAGCAGGTCGTGCGTGACCGCCCGCCAGGTCTCGCGTAAGAGCGGGAACTCCGGATCGCGCGTGGCGACCTGTTCGAGGATCTTGGCGCTGTTCCAGGACTGCGTCCCGCGCCGCAACGTCCGTCCGGCCGCCCTCCGAAGCACGAGCAATCCGGTATTCGCGACGTAGCGGAAGTAGTTCCGCAGGAGATGCGAACTGCGGATGCCCGCGCGCACGTCGACTTCGAAGTCCGCCGGGGCGAGCATCTGCGCCCAACGCGCGTCGGGAAGCGTCGCACCGAACGGCAGGGTGATGAGAAACCCGTTATCGTCGGTCGTCAGCGACGTCTCCACGCCGAGTGCGGCGCGGACCCGCGCGCCGACCGCGCGTGCGAGCGTCTCATTGATCCGGCGGCCCGCGCAAGTATGGAATACCGCGACCTGCTTCCGATCCATCAGGTAGATCTCCACGACCGGGCGCGCCGGTTCGGGGATCGCCGAGATCGCGCGCTGCTGGGCGATGTAGCGCACCACGTGCGAAGCTTCCGTACCTTCGAGCCCGTAGCGTTCGCGCAACCATTCGAGCGCGACGCGCACGCCGTCCGGAATGCGGCGCGCGACGCCGACGCGCAGGTCGCAGATCTCGCGGGCGAGATCCGGGCCGATGCCCTTCATGTGCGAACTCCACTGCGGGACCGTCGGCCGGCCGGCGAACGCCTCGACCGTCACGCCGCGAGATCCGATCTCTTTCACGCGCAGCGTCCGTCCGTCGAGCACGAAGATCTCGCCGATGCGCAGTTCGTTGACGAAGCCCTCTTCGATCCGGCCCACGTCGCCGCCGCCGGCCATCCGCACGAGCGCGTGCTTTTCGTCCGGGATGGTGCCCACGTTGTCGAAATAGGCGGCGCAGACTTCGCGGCCGAGCCCGAAGATCGCCGTACCGTCGAAGCCGAGCCGAAGGGCGTGCGCGGCATCCTCGCCGATCCCGCCGCCCGAGAGATAGCGCGCGCAGCGTACGAGGTCGTCGCGTTCGAGGGCGGCGAAGGGGAGCGCACGGCGCGCCCGCGCGAGCAGCTCGTCGATCTCGACGCGCTTGTCGTAGCAGACGCTCATGACCATCCATTGCGCGAGGACGTCGAGCGGCGCTTCGGGCACGACGATCTCTTCGATCCGGCCGTCCGCGATGCAACGCCGGGTCGCAGCCGCCTCGACGATGTCGTCGCGGTCCTGGGCGATCACCAAGCCCTCGGCGATCGCGTCCGGCCGGTGTCCCGCCCGCCCGACGCGCTGCAGCGTCGAGGTCGCGCCGCGCGCGCCGCCGATCAACACGACTCGATCGATGTACCCGATATCCACGCCCAGCTCCAGACTCGAGCTGCAGACGACCGCGTGCAGGCGCCCCGCGCGCAGCTCCGCCTCGACGCGATGTCGCACGCTCCGTTCGAGTGCGCTGTGATGCACGCCGATGCGCCGGTCCGACGCGCGCGACGTATGCAGTTCCTCGGTGACACCGTCCGCCAGACCCATCTCGAGGGCGACCCGTTCGGCCTGACTGCGCACGTTGGTGAAGACCAGTGCCGTGCGGACGTCCTGGGTCGCCGCAAGCGCCGCGCGGGCGACCACCGGGAGCGGAGCGACGGCGCCCGTAAACGGCGCTTCGATGCCGAGCCGGATCGAACGCAGGCCGCGGCAGTCGACGATCTCGCACGGGCGATCGCCGCCGGCGACGAAGCGCGCGACCCGCTCGAGCGGCGCGACCGTCGCCGAGAGCCCGATCCGGACCGGCGGGGCGAGCGTCAGCTCTTCGAGCGATTCCAGCAACAACGCGAGATGCGCGCCCCGCTTGTTCCCGGCGAGCGCGTGGACTTCGTCGAGGATGACCGTCTCGACGTTGCGCAACGTCCGGCGGTACGAATCCATCGCGAGCATCACCGCCAGCGACTCGGGCGTCGTCACCAGGATGTGCGGCGGACGCGCAAGCATCAGCCGGCGCTCGGCCTGCGGCGTGTCGCTCGTGCGGACGCCGGTCCGTACGAACCGCTCCCGGATCCGGCCGCGGCGCAGGCGACCGCGTTCGCTGTTGGGGCGCTCGAGCAGCTCCATCTCGCGAAGCGGCCCGCGCAGATTGTGCTCCACGTCGTACCCAAGCGCCCGCAACGGTGAGATGTAGAGCGCGTACGTCCGCGCGAAGAGTTCGTCCCGGTCGCGCTTCTCGGCGAGCGCCGAGAAGACCGGGAGAAATGCGGCGAGCGTCTTACCGGTTCCGGTCGGCGAACAGATCAGATGGCTCGCCCGCGCGACTCCGAGCGGAAGCGCGGCGCGCTGCGGCGGGGTCGGGGTCGCGAGCCGATCGCCGCACCAACTCGCGACGTCGCCGTGCAGCAGGGAGAAGTCGACGACCGCTGCCCTCGCTACGGTTTCGAGGCCGCAGAGTCCGTCGCGAGCGCGAGGGTCGTCTGGGTCCGCACGGTGGTATACCCGTCCACGCCTCCGCTCCGATGAATCGCCTCGTCCTCCGCGATCGCGGTCGGGATCCGGCGTGCGACATCGTAGACGATCGTACCGTCGCTGGCGGCGGTGTAGCCTTGCGCTCCGATCGTTTTCAGGACGCGCAGGGACGCGATGTGCACGATGCCCGCATCGTTCTTCACGATCGAGAAGTCCGCGACACTCGAGGCCGTCGGGCCGCTCTGCTCGACGCGCCAGTGACCCTTCGCATCGATCTGCGCGGGATCGACGAACGTCGTCCCGAGAAAGCGCAACAGCACGTACTCCTCCGAGTTGATCTGTTCGCCGGGTTCGCAGACGACGTTGGTGTTGCCGTAGACGACGCAGGTCGTCGGCCGCGACGAGCGCGTATCGTGCGCCTGCTCCGAGATCGCGACCATCAGGCCCGAATCCCGTTCCACACGCACGACATCGACCGCGATCGTTCCGCTATCTTCAACGGCGCTCTTCGTCTCGCTGATGCCGGATGCAGCGCCCGAGCCGGATAGGCTACCGGCGGCGCTGCCGGCCGGCGTGAGCGGCCCGGCACCGTCCGAACTCGAGATGCCCGTCTGGTGCTGCGCGATCGTCTGGGTAGTGTTGTCGGTGAACGTGTAGACCAGATGGCGCACCGGCGCGGGAGGAGCATCCGCCCGCGCGATACCACCGAAGATCAGAGCCACCGCCGCGACCAGAGCGGCGCTCCGCGCGGTCACGGCTTGGAGGCGGCGGAGTCGGTCGCGAGCGCGAGGGTCGTCTGGGTGCGCACGGTGGTGTACCCGCCCATACCGCCGCTCTTACGAAGCGTCTCATCCTCGACGATCGCGGTCGGGATCAGCCGTGCATAGTCGTACGTGATCGTGCCGTCGGTGGTGGAGGTGAAGCCCTGCGCGCCGCTCGCTTTCAGCACGCGCAACGAGGTGATCTGCATCACGCCCGAATCGTTCTTGCCGATCGAGAAGTCCGCGACGTCCGACGTGACCGGACCGCTCTGGTCCACGCGCCAGTGGTTCTTCGCATCGATCTGCGCCGGATCGACGAAGTTGCTGCCGAGCAGTCGCAGCAACGCGAGCTCTTCGGTGTTGACCTGTTTGCTGGAGTCGCAGATGACGTTGGTGCTGCCGTAGACGACGCAGGTCGCGGGTTGTGTCGAGCGCGAATCGTGCGCCTGCTCCGAGACGGTGACGACCAAGCCCGTGTCCTGTTCGACCCGGACGACGTCGACCGTGATCGTACCGCGGTCGCCGACGGCGTTCTTGGACTCGCTGACGCCGGACGCCGGAGCGGCGCCCGTCAGGCCGCCGGAGCCGCCGGCCATACCACTCGCCGACAACGGCGACGCTTGGTCCGAGCTCGAGATGCCCGACTCGTGCTGAGAGACCGTCTGCGTATTGGTGTACGTGAAGTTGTAGACCAGATGGCGCACCGGGGCGGGAGCCTCCGCCCACGCGGTCCCGCCCAGGACCAGGGACATGGCCGCGACCAGCGCGGCACTCCGGATCATCATGTTCTTACTTCCCTCCGAGCGAATCGCTCAAGAGCGTCAACGAGACCTGGGTCTGATCCGTGTTGTAGTCGCCCATCCCCATGTTCTGCCGAAGCATCGTATCTTCGAGGATCGTCAGCGGGACGGTCTTGGTCAGATCGTAGGTGATCTTCCCATCGACGGCCGCCGTATATGCCTGCGCGCCCTTCTGCTTATCGACGCGCGACTCGGTGATCTTGACGATGTTGTTGTCGTTCGATTCGACCGTGAAGTCCGCCGTCTTGTCGATCGCCGGTCCGGTCGATTGCACCCGCCAATGGTTCTTCGCATCGATCAGGGAGACGTCGACGAAGTTCTTGCCGAGCAGGCGCAACAGTGCGAGCTCTTCCTCGTTCACCTTCTTGGTCGGATCGCAGAGGACGTTGGTGTTGCCGTAAACGGCGCAGACGACCGCCTCGGCCGAGCGCGATTCGTTCGCCTGTTCGCTCACGCTGATGACCAGCCCGCCGTCGCCCGCGACCTGCATCACGTCGGCCGTGATCTGGCCCTTGTCCGCCGCACCCGAACGCGCGTCGGCCATGCCCGAGACCGGCCCGCCGATCCCGGAGTCGTGCTGGGTCCGGTCGCTGGATTGGGTGTATGTAAAAGAGTACGTGAGGTGGCGGATGGGTTTCTGGGCTGCGCCGGTGACGGCGGCGGCCACGATCGGCACGAGCACCAAGGCCACACCCGGAACGAGTCCTCGGAAGAAATATTTCATGGGCGGTTTTTTCCACCCTGGAAGGGCGCGAACCCCTAGCGCCTCGGGATCCTAGGCGTAGGCATCGACGTTCTGGCCGATGCCGATCGAGGCGGCCAGCTGCGAGGCCACGTTCTGATCCAGGTTCTGGACGGCCTTAAGAACGCTCACATCGACCTGGCCGGATGTGGCCGAGAGCGAGAGGCTAGTCGAAAGGGCGGCGACGTCCATGGATCCTCCGGGCGCGAAACTTCTAATTCCCGTATCGGTACATGTGGACAAGAACATCAGCCCGAGGTACTCATGAACCCGCTCCTGGCAACCTTTCTCAAACTGACCCTGGCGGTGACCGCGGCCGTGGTCGCCATCGTGGCGCTCCTCTTCATCGTGAAGATCGTCCTGGTCGCCGCCCTGATCGCCGGACTGGCGATCGGCGTGCTCTTCCTTGTAAACATGTTCCGGCGGCCGCGCCCTCGGCTGCCCGTCGCCCGCTAGCCCGGTCCCTAGCCGGGCGAGCCGACTAGCCCTCGCTCGCCTACTCTAGTCTCCGAGCCAGCCCGCCAGCGTGGCGTTCGTCTGCTCCGGCTCCTCGAGCATGGGCAGGTGGCCGCTACGCTCGAACGTCATCAGCCGTCCGCTCGGGAACGCGGCGGCCGTCGCGGCCGCTTCGGCCGGCCGCAAGTACGGATCGCTCGCTCCCGCGATCACCAAGACCGGCACCCCGATGTCGCCGGCGATATCCTCGGAACTCGAACGGACCGCCATCCCGCGCAGCATCGCCGCCGCGCCGATCGGCCCGCTTTCACGCATGATCCCGCCGACCCGCGCGCGCAGATCCGGCGGTGCATCCGGGCCCAACATCTGCGGAAGAAACGCTTCGACGGCCGGTTCGATCGAGCTCGCCGCTTCGATCCGATCCGCCAACGCTTCGCGATCGCGCGCGCGTTCGGGGGTGTCTTCACCGAGCCGTGCGCCTACCAGCGCGAGCCGTGAAACGCGCTCGACGTACATCCGCGCGAACGCCAGCGCCACGTATCCGCCGAGCGAATGACCGACGATCGTCGCCCGTTCGATGCCGAGCGCATCGAGCGCCGCGGCGATATCGCCGGCGAGCGCTTCCATCAGATACGGTCCGTGCGGCGCGCTCGAACGCCCCATCCCGCGCAGGTCCGGAAGAACTACGCGGTGCGTTTTTGAAAGCGCGTCGGCCTGCGCGTTCCATATCTCGCGCGTCAGTGGGAAGCCGTGCAGCAGTACGATCGCGTCGCCGCTTCCACGGTCGTCGACGTCGAGTTGCGCGCCGTCGACCGCTACTCGCATGTCGTCGCGCTTCGTTGCCGGTATGCCGAAACTTGCATTGTACGCGCATATACGGTATAAGGTAGGCAACAACCCTGGCCGAACGTCGGCTAGAGAAAGGATGACTCCAAAGTACAATGGCAGTCAAACGTAAAAAGAAAGCGGCGCCTAAAGCCGCCGCAAAGAAGGCCGCGCCGAAGAAGCGCGTAGCCGCTCGCAAACCGGC